>CAWUMW010000188.1:0-4695 GCA_963923415.1 uncultured Hyphomicrobiales bacterium
CGCTTCCGTGAAGATTTGTACTATCGGTTGAATGTTTTCCCGCTTGCGACACAATCCTTGTCTGAAAGAACGGGTGATATTTTGCCAATCACCATTGCATTGCTAGCTAAACATTGCGGTGGCTTTGCGAAAATCTCGTGCCTCTCTAATGCGGCGATTGAGAAGCTCGAACAACATTCATGGCCGGGCAATGTGCGTGAACTCGAAAATGTGGTGCAGCGTGCATTGGTTTTGGCGGGTGATGGACAGATCGAGACCGATCATTTGATGATCGATCCCAATGATGTTTTTGCTCAAAGTGGAAATGTTGAAACGCCACGTCTACAAGCCGTTGGTGCGTAAACGTTTGGTCAGTTTATAGTAGAGTCTGGGGGTATCTATGCCTGTCGTTCAGTCAGTCGGTTTGTCTGCCGAAATTCTCAAAAATGCTTCTGTAAAATTGCAACCAAATGGGACCGGCGGAGATTTTGGAAATTATCTCAACAAAGCGCTGTCGCAGGTTTCTGAGGCGCAAACAAAAGCGTCTGAAGTGGTTAAGGCTTTTGAGTCCGGTGAAGAAGTCGATGTGACAAAAGTGATGCTGGCGCGTGAAAAAGCATCGTTGTCATTTGAAGCGACTTTGCAGGTTCGTAATAAATTACTCAGTGCCTATAAAGATATCATCTCCATGCCTGTTTAAGGGTTTGGTTTGCGTTTAGTTTCTACCGTCTACTTTGTTCAAGGGTGAGCCGTTATGGCCGAAGGTAATATGAATTATATGCAGTCTGGCGGCATGGCTTCGTCTGGCGGTCGTGCATTACAGATTATATCGACCCTGCAAGAATATATGAAACAACCAGCGGTCATTCGCTCATTACCGATGATCTTGGTTGGTTTTGTGATGGTCATCGGTATTGTCTTGATCATCATGATGCGTGAACCCCCGATGGTTGTGCTGTTCCCCAAATTGGCTGAGGAAGACAAAGCGCAGGTCATGCAGATTTTGACCAATCAAGGGATTAAGGCTCAACTCGATAATATGACCGGTCAAGTGACTGTGCAGCGTCCCGATTTTTATCGTGCTAAAATGGCATTGGCAGCTCAAGGCCTGCCTAAATCAAGCGCCACAGGTTATGATCTGTTAACGCAAATGCCAATGGGAACCAGCCGCAGCGTTGAGGCCGTGAAATTACGGCAAGCGCAGGAAAACGAGCTTGCCCGTTCGATCATGGAAATTAGAGATATTGAAGCCGCGCGTGTGCATTTAGCAGTGCCGGAGCGCTCAGCTTTTGTGCGTGATCAGCAACCACCTTCTGCCTCTGTCTTTGTTAAGTTAGCGGCTGGACGTGTATTAGGCCCCGGGCAAGTTCAATCGATCTTGCACTTGGTCTCATCTAGTGTTCCTTACATGAGCGCTTCAGCTGTTACCTTGGTTGATCAATACGGTAATCTGCTGTCCAATCCGCAACGCGATGCAGATATGGGTCTTACCGCGCAACAACTCGAGCATAAAACACGGGTTGAGAAAATTTTACGCGATCGGATTGTCAATTTGATGACCCCTATTGTGGGGATTGGCAATGTCACGAGCGAAGTCAATGTTGAAATGGATTTCACCCGTCTGGAGCAGACCCGTGAAATTTATGATCCAGAGTCACGGGCTATCCGGTCTAAACAAGAATCTGTGCAAGATTCGAGTGACGGGATTGCGCGTGGTGTTCCGGGGGCAACATCCAATCAGCCGCCCACAACACCGCAATTGGCGCAAAATGCGACACCGGCTGCATCTCAAACCTCTGAGCCGCCGAAGAACCATTCAGCAAGTAGCGTTCAGAACTACGAAGTCAGTCGTGAAGTGCGCTCCTCGCGTGCTGCATTGGGTGAAGTGAAACGCTTGAGTGTCGCTGTGTTATTGCGTGCCTCGACAACCCCTGACCCTAAAACAGGCAAGCCTGTCGAAAAGGCGATGTCTGAGTCAGAAACACAACGTTTAACGCAATTGTTGCAACAGGCCGTTGGGTTTGATGCAGAACGGGGTGACCGCGTTTCGCTTGTATCAACCAATTTTGCGGATGAACAACCCTTGGCGCTGCGCTCTTGGTATGATGCACCTTGGCTTGAAGACGCCATTCGTCAAGGCGGTATTCTGCTTGTGCTGGTTGTGGTTGTTCTGGGTGCCTTGCGGCCACTGCTGGTACGCTTGATGTCAGCTGCTGACTATGCAGCACTACAAAGCGAAACTGTAATGGGTGAAGGCGAGACCATTGAAGTCCAAGAGGGTGAATCGCTCGAAGACATCAAGGCACGTCTCAAGCCCAAGAAAACGGCGATTACGGCTGAAATGCTTGATACGGCGAATTCCTATGATGATAAGGTTGCGGTTATCCGGATCCTTGTTGGGGATGACTCAAGCCGCGTGACAGCCGTCTTGAAACAGATGATCCAACGTGATCTGAACTGAGTACGGTGCGTGAGGACTGATCGATGGCTGAAACAAGTGTTGCCGATGTCAATCTGGAAGCCGATCATACATATGAGCTTTTGAGCGGTACGCAGAAATGCGCGATTGTCATGCTGCTTCTTGGGGAAGATGAAGCAGCAGAAATTCTCAAAAACTTATCACCGCGTGAGGTGCAACAGCTTGGTAGCGCGATGTATTCTGTCGCGGACCTTGATCAGCGGACTGTGAATCTGGTTCTGGATGAATTTCTAGAAATCATGAAAGCTCAGACCTCTATTGGCTTGGGTGCAGATGCATATATCCGCCGCGTCTTGACGAAAGCTTTGGGTGAAGACAAAGCAGGCAGTATTATTACGCGTATTGCGCCCTCCAGTGGTGCTAAGGGCATTGAAATTCTCGACTGGATGGATGCCCGCTCAATTGCTGAAATGATAGAGGGCGAACATCCGCAAATTATCGCTCTTGTTGTCGCGCATCTTGATTTTGCAGTGGCCGCTGACGTTTTGATCTTGCTGCCGGAAGCGATTCAGCATGAAGTGGTCCAGCGTGTGGCGACCTTGGATTCTGTGCAGCCTGAAGCCATCAATCAACTTGAACGCGTCATGCAAATGCGGTTTAAGGCTTCGACCTCCTTGCGCGCCTCTAAAGTTGGTGGCGTGAAGGCTGCTGCGAAGATCATGAACTTTACGCAAAGCCAGACTGAGCAGCGGATTATGAAGTCGCTGCAAAAAGTTGATAAGAATTTGATGACAGCCATTCAAGACAATATGTTTGTCTTTGATAATTTGATGGCCTGCGACGACAAGAACCTTGGTATTTTGATGCGGAATGTTGAGCCTGAGTCTCTGTCTATTGCGCTGAAAGGTTCTGACGAACGGTTGCGGGATAAAATTCTTGGCTCCATGTCAGCGCGTGCGGCTGCCGCTATCGTTGACGAAATCGAGGCTAAGGGCCCGATGCGGGTCAGTGAAGTGCAAGAAGCGCAAAAACAAATCATTGCGGTTGCCCGCCGTCTGTCTGACGCCGGTCAGATGGTCCTTGCAGGCCGTGGTGAGGACATGGTGTAACCATGGAAACGCGCCGTGTCAGTCTTGACGAAATTCCTGACTTGGTTCCCAAGGATAGGCCTTTTGTTGAAACAAGCCATGGCGGGCCAGTGCGCGAAAATGAATTCGTTGCTTGGGGACGCAGTAAATTTAAAGAAATTAAACCTGAGAATACTGTTGCTGAATCGCCTCAAGAAGGTGCTTCTGATGAAGGGGGTGAACCTCAAGCTGAGCAGGTGATTGAAGAGGTTGTGGCGCAAGAACCAGAACCTAATATTCCGCCGCCCCCACCGCTGCCACCTCCGGTCGAGGAAGATCCGCCGCCTTCAGCGCAAGAAATTGTTGAGGCGATTGAAAAAGCGCGTGAAGAGGGTCGGGCGACTGGTTATGCTCAAGGCGTTGCGGCAGCACGTCAAGAACTGAGCGAAGCGATCTTGGCTTTGCGTTCTTTGGCTGCTGAATTACCCGTTCAAGCGGATGAAGTGCGCCAACGTGCTTCTGCTGTAATGGCGCAACATGTTCGCCGAATTGCGCAAGATTTGGCGGGTACTGTATTTGCGGAAATACCGGATGCGTTTCTGGAGCGTATTCGGCGTTCCGCTGATTTGTTTGTTCGGGCCAATAGTGAATTCACCCTATTTGTCAGCGCTCCTGATTTGAGAGCCTTAACGCAGGCTTTGCAGGGCGATGAGATTTTTTCTGATATTAAAATTGCAGCTGATCCTGATTTAATGCGTGGGGCGTTTCGTTTGTCGTCACGTGATTTAGAGGTCGTTGATACCCCTGTGATCGAAGGCGGAGAAGAGGATCAACTCTGATGCCTCAGGCCGTCACCTATCTTGAAAAAGCCTTGTCATCGATTCGGTCTGAACGGTCGATTCATGCTGTTGGTCGCGTGAAACGCTTTGATGGTCAAATTATTCATGCCAGTGCGTTTCCTGCCTCTGTTGGCCAAGAATGTAGAATTTATCTTGAGGATGGAAGCTGGGCAGAAGCTGAGGTCATCGGCTTTTTGGATGAATATACGGTCCTTGTTCTCACGGGAGGCAAGGGCGCGATTGTTGCTGGAGCCAAAGTCGAAACAGTTAAACGCGTTGATCTGGTTCCATGTGGTGATGGATTGCTGGGCCGTGTGTTCGATGGGGCCGGCAATGCCTTAGATGGTATGCCTGAGCCTATCTTGCCAGAGAAATGGCCATTGCGTGGTGA
>CAWUMW010000189.1:0-4693 GCA_963923415.1 uncultured Hyphomicrobiales bacterium
TAATACCTGTGCAGGATATAAATATATCCGTGATGCCAGCGCGCAAAAAGTATCCAATTGGCATGTTGGTGAACAAGGTGGTCCTTACGAGGATCTGGAAGCTTTCCTGTATCGGGCTGATGAATTGGCGCTGTCGCTGTTGGAGCAGGGCATTACCGGTATGAAAATTTGGCCCTTCGATATCGCTGCCGAACGCACCAATGGTTTTGATATTTCGCCGCAGGAATTACAGACCGCTCTGGAGCCGTTTCGTAAAATCCGCAAAGCGGTTGGCGACAAGATGGATATTATGGTGGAGTTTCATTCGCTGTGGTCTTTGCCGATGGCCAAAAAGCTGGCTGAGCGCCTCGCGGAGTTTGATACTTATTGGCATGAAGATCCGTTCCGGCTTGATAATGTCGGTGACTTAAAAGATTACGCGCGCCATTCCAAAGCGTGGGTCTGCGCTTCTGAGACCTTGTCTTATACGCATGCCTTCCGTGAATATCTTGAAACGGGTGCTGCGGGTGTTGCCATGCTCGATCTCTCATGGTGTGGCGGCTTATCGGAAGCGCGCAAAATCGCAGCCCTTGCCGAGGCCCGCCATGTGCCGGTAGCGCCGCATGATTGCACGGGGCCAGTTGTTTATATGGCCTCCTGTCACTTCTCAATGCATGCCCGCAACGCTTTGATTCAGGAAAGCGTCCGCGCTTTCTATAGTGGCTGGTACAAGGAATTAGCCACCACGCTCCCAAGCGTGGAACAAGGCGAGGTGACGATTGATTTCAACGCTCCTGGTCTTGGAATCGAATTGCTGCCGGATTTGCACCAACGCAAGGACGCTGTGCAACGGTTCTCGCGTTTGTGAGGCAATGATCAAGATTTCATCAAAAAACAAGCGGCGGGGGGCAGAGTGCGATGAAGGCAGAGCAGAAACAAAATAGGCTGTTCTCTGGCGTGGATCAGGCACTCGACATTCTGGTCGGTGCTGCTGTGGTGCTAGAACTGATTATTTTGTTTGCGAATGTCCTGTCACGCAGCCTGTTTGATGACAGTATTCTCTGGGCCAATGAATTTGGTCATCTCGTCTTGTCGGTGATTGCTTTTGTTGGTGGGGCACTGGCCTATAACCGCAATGAGCATATTGCCGTTCATGCCGTGATCGATCGCATGCAGCCTGCAACGCGCTCTCTGACACTTGCAGCGATGGATTGGCTAGTTTTTATTGGCTCGCTTTATATTGCATGGATTTCTGTTGCGGTTGTAAAATCGCGTAGCGATGAATTGTCGACGGTGATGGAAATTTCGATGGCGTGGTTTGCTGCCCCCCTCACCATCGGCATGGTGTTATTGTCCTTTTTTGCGTTGGGCCGTTTGTTGCAGCATGCAATCGGCGAAGCCGTCCGGGCGGGTTGTGTGACGGCAGCCTGTCTTGTCACTTTGGTTGCTCTTTATGGACTTTGGGGACCGTTTGATGGATCGGTCCTATTGCCTTGGTTGATTATTGTGGTGCTGGGCTTGTTATTGGCTCTGGGCCTGCCGGTGGGTTTTGTGTTGGCAGCGGTTGCATTGCTTTATATTCATTATACTGGCTCGGGTCGATTGATTGCCGTTCCCTCAACCATGCAATCAGGCGTTTCTAATTTTGTCTTGCTGGCGATCCCGTTTTTTATGATGGCGGGATATGTCATGACGGAAGGGGGGTTGAGCCGTCGTCTGTCTGATTTTGTGGTGGCGCTGGTGGGGCGTGTGCGCGGCGGCCTTTATCAGGTCGTTGTCGTTAGCATGTATATTTTTTCTGGCATCTCCGGTTCCAAGGCTGCCGATGTGGCAGCCGTCGGCACGGCGCTGCAACCGATGATTCGTGAAAATCATTATGATGAGCCGGAATTCGCGGCCCTCTTGTCAGCCGGGGCGGTGATGGGAGAGACGATACCGCCAAGCTTGCCGATGTTGGTGCTCGGTTCCATCACGACCATTTCAATGGGCGCATTGTTTTTGGCTGGCGTGATTCCTGCGGTTGTTTTGGCGCTCTGTTTGATGGTGGCTATTTATATTCGCGCACGCATGGCAGATCGGTATCCCGGCATTAAAATGCCTTTGTCTGTCTTATTGACAACATCGTTTTATGCAGCACCTGCTTTGTTGGTGCCGTTGCTTTTGGTGGTTGGTATTGCCACCGGCTTTGCTACGCCTACAGAAATTTCCTCCGTTGCAGTTGTCTATGGCATTGCATTGTCGGTGATACTGTATCGCGAACTCACCTGGATAAAATTATGGCGGGCCGTTTCTGATACAGGTGTGAAGGCCGGTATGATTTTATTTATCACCGCAACGGCCAGCACCTTTGCCTACACACTCACATCCGCTGGTATTCCAACGCGGATCGCCGAACTCATGATCGAGATTGCCGGGCAATCAAGTTGGGTCTTCATGATGTCGAGCTTGTTAGTTTTGGTGGTGATGGGCGCTTTACTTGAAGGCCTGCCGGCGCTGTTGGTTTTTGCACCAATCCTGATGCCCTTGGCGCCTAAATTTGGAGTCTCGCCGATTCAATATGGCATTGTTTTGTTGATTGCGATGGGCTTGGGCTGTTTTGCGCCGATCATCGGGGTTGGCATGTATATTAGTTGTTCAGTTACGGGCACCAAGGTTGAACCGGCCTCACGCGCTATGGTGCCCTATGCGATTTTATTGTTTCTAGGGCTGCTGCTTGTGGCTTTCGTGCCATGGTTCAGCCTCGTTCTGCCCCGTTTGTTTGGCTTTATCTAAATCACGCAATACTAACACGGAGAGGAAACATCATGTATCACTTGATTAAAAAGCTGGCTTGCACGGCGCTGCTGGGACTGATGGTAACAGCTGCGCACGCGCAGCAAAAAGTAACGCTGAATTTTAGTCACCAGATGGCCCCAGAACATACGCTGCATCTGGTGGCACAAAAATTTTCTGATCTTGTCAGCCAGAAAACCAATGGCGAGGTCACCGTCAAAGTCTATCCGTCGGCATCGCTCGGCGCAGAGAAAGATAACACAGCGGGCCTTAAAAGTGGCATGCTCGACATGGGCATCATCGCGGTTGAGCAATATCCGTCCTTTGTGCCAGAAACAGCCGTTTTAGTGCTACCCTATCTTTATAAAGACTATGATCACGTGATGCGTATCCTGCAATCGGATGTGGCGAAGGATCTGCAGCAGATGGTGGCTGATAAAGCGGGTATCCGTATTCTCACTTTCATGCCGATGGCCTTCCGGCAGATGTTTACTGTCGACAAGGAGATTAAGTCGGCGGCCGATCTAAAAGGGTTGAAAATGCGTGTGCCGGAATCGCCGATTTATGTCGCCGCCTTCAAACAATTCGGCGCTGTACCGACACCGCTGGCATGGGGCGAAGTCTATGCCTCTTTGCAGACAGGCGTAGCGAAGGGTGTCGAAAACACACCCGAAGCGGTGATCTCCGCTTCATTGCATGAGGTGACGAAATATATGACGCTGTCCAACCATATCGAAGGGCCAGCGACGATCTCTATGTCGGATCAGGTGTTCAAAAAGCTTTCGCCAGCTCACCAGTCTGCTTTGCTCACAGCAGCCGCCGAAGCAGCGAAATATGAATTCGAACTGACTGTCAAACGCGATCTGGAAGCGCGTGAAAAACTCAAAGCCAAGCTGACAATCATCCAGCCCGATGCCGCCTCCTTTAAAACAGCGATCAATTACGATGAGATCCAGCTGGTGAATACCGAGAAAGGCAAAGAGCTGATCAAACGGTTGCTGGCCATTCAGTAAAATTATGACCGGATCAACTCTGTTGAGTGTGACAAAAACGGGAGGGGTGGATGCACCTCTCCCGTTTTTTTAGTGCCGACCTTTTTAGTGTCATCTTGGCAAAAGCCTGAGGTTGTTTTTCGACCTGTTAGAATGGGTCTTGAATGATAAGAATGGGGTGCATTATATGTCATTGACTTATATGCCAATGACATATAATTTGATCATATGAGCTTTCTGCAGACCATTGTGGAACTGCCTGAATTTTTAAGACGGGCCAGTGAAATTATGACCGAGGCTGATCGCCTTGGGTTAGTAAATTATATCGCTGCAAATCCAGAAGCGGGTGTATCGCTGGGAGGCGGATTGCGAAAAGTCAGAATCCCGCGCGAAGGGGGTGGGAAAAGTGGTGGGTACAGAACTCTTTACGTTTTTGGAGGAGCTCATATGCCTATATTTCTGATTACAGTGTTCGCCAAAAACGAAAAAGGCAATTTGAGCAAGAAGGAAAAATCCGCTGCTGTCCAACTCAGCAAAGTTTTGCTTGAAACTTATGGAGACAATGAATGAGCGCGCATGACAGCATAATGAGGGGACTGAAAGAAGCTTTGGAATTTTCCAAAGGCAACAATGTGGGTGCAAACATCCATCACGTAGAAGTCCCCAGTGTCGATGTTGCAGCAATCAGAGCGCGGACTGGATTGTCACAAAGTGCATTTGCTCAGAGTATCGGCGTGGCTAAAGGAACTCTCCTTAACTGGGAACATGGGCGTCGCCGCCCCACTGGCCCCGCACAAGTGTTACTCGCCATGATCGACAAGAAGCCGTCTCTGGTGGCTGAATTGCTGCGTTAGGAAAAAATATATGATATGCATCAGAGTGGCTTAACTGGTGAGTGGCTTAACTGGTGCTGCCGGAGAGGATTGAACTCTCGACCTCTCCCTTACCAA
>CAWUMW010000190.1:0-4675 GCA_963923415.1 uncultured Hyphomicrobiales bacterium
ATCAAACCAGCAATTTGCACCACACCATAGCGCGCGCCATTATCGGTGACGATCAAAAGCCCATTGCGCTCATTGTCATCACTGGCTTTATCCAGCTCTGCATTGAGAAAAAGACCCGGACGATACGCAATGGTTTCAATCCGGCCCGCAACAGGGGCGCGATTCACGTGACAGTTAAACACATTCATAAAAATCGAAATGCGCATCAAAGGGGCATCGCCCAACCCCAATTCAGCAGGCGGCTGGCACGCCATGATCATCGACACCCGCCCATCGGCGGGGGCAATCACCAGATCGTCATTTTGAGGGGTCACACGCACTGGATCACGGAAAAAATACGTACACCACAGAGTCAGAACCACACCGACCCAAAAGAGGGGTTGCCACATCCATCCCAGCACCAAAGCCGCAACAGCAAAAATGCCGATAAAGGGATATCCCTCCGGGTGAATGGGTACAAAAATCCGCCGCACCGATGCAACAAGGCTCATGGTGATTTCCCTCTCTCTGGTGTCGCCTGTGTGACAGGCGAGGCATGAAGGGTCAAGTGTTGGAAGGCGCAAAAGCCCTTTTGTGGGCTTTTGATCACAAAAAATAAGGTTTTTATGCCTTTTTTGGCCGCAGATCCTTCGTCGTTCGTGGGCAGCCTTGTGCGATCATTGTCGCTTTCATCACGCGTCGGCAGGCATGCGTTTAGCCTCAGCGCCCGCCCGCCGTAGCGTTTCGCGCGCCTGATCAACCTCCCGTTGGCGATTCCATAATTGTGCATAAACCCCGCCTTGCGCGATCAAAACATCATGGCGTCCACGCTCGACAATAAGCCCCTCATCCAGCACGATGATTTCATCGGCATTGATGATGGTAGACAACCGGTGCGCAATCACCAGTGTTGTGCGTCCGCGTGACATCCGCTCCAACGCATCTTGAATATCTTTTTCAGTGAAACTGTCTAACGCCGAGGTTGCCTCATCTAAGACCAAAATGGGAGGGGCTTTGAGCAAGGTCCTCGCAATAGCGACCCGCTGCTTCTCTCCACCAGAGAGTTTCAAGCCCCGCTCGCCGACGCTGGTTTTCAATCCGTCTGGCAAAGAGGCAATAAAGCCATCAATCTGCGCCAGATGGCTCGCCTCTTGCACCTCGGCATCTGTTGCATCCCATCGGCCATAGCGAATATTATAACCGATCGTATCATTAAACAGCACCGTATCTTGGGGCACCATGCCGATGGCCGCACGCAACGAACTCTGTGTCACTTGCGTAATGTCCTGACCATCAATGGTGATGCGCCCGGATTGCGGCTCATAAAACCGATAGAGCAATCGTGACAAAGTGGATTTCCCCGCTCCTGACGGGCCCACAATAGCGACCGTCTTGCCAGCTGGAATTTCAAAGCTAATGCCGCGCAAAATCGGACGCTCTGGCACATAATGAAACACCACATTGTCAAACCGCACCGCCGCCCGATCAATGATCAATGGCTTGGCATCAGGCTTATCCGCCACTTCAGGGGCCCGGTCGAGAATTTCAAACATCTGTTCAATATCGGTCACCGCCTGTTTGATTTCCCGATACACCATGCCCATGAAATTCAATGGCTGATAGAGTTGGATCAGCATCGCATTAATGAAGACAAAATCACCCAAAGTGTTACGGCCCTCGGCAATGCCTTGTACAACCAGAGCCATGCACAGCGTTAAGCCAAGCGTGAAAATGACGGCTTGCCCGGCATTCAAAACCGCCAAAGAATTATAGGCTTGCACGCTTGCCTCAACAAAACGCGCCACCGACTTATCATAGCGGGCGCGCTCGCGCTCCTCAGCACCAAAATATTTGACGGTTTCATAATTTAACAAACTATCGACAGCCTTTGTATTGGCCTCTGTGTCGCTTTCATTCATGCTGCGCCGGATACCAATGCGCCATTGGGTCGCCTTAGTGGTAAAGCCCATATAGAAAACGATCATCAAAACCGTCACCACCGCATAACGCCAATCAAATTCATACAGCATTACAGCGAGGATCAGCGAGAACTCCACAATGGTCGGGATCGCTGTCAGCATGGTCATGCGCACAATGGTTTCGATCCCTGCCCGTCCACGCTCCAGCACGCGCGTTAAGCCGCCCGTCTTTTTCTCCAGATGAAAGCGCAAAGACAGACGATGCATGTGCTCGAAGGTTTCAAGCGCCAATCGACGCACAGCATGCATGGCCACTGAGGCAAACAAAGCATCGCGGACTTGCGTCAACAGAGCCATCGCAATGCGCATGCCGCCATAAACAAGGGTGAGCAATAAAGGCGTCGCATAGAGCGCTGTTTTATAGTCGGGGGCGGACTGCCCTTTGGCCACCGCCTCGATCAACGGCGCTAAGGCATCGGTGGCCCATTTGAAGGTAAAGGGCACTACCATGGTCACCAATTTTGCAACCACCAACAAAATACTGGCCAAAATAATCCGCAACCGCAGATCGGCCCGATCCCGCGGCCATAGATAAGTCCATAGCTCTCTAAATGTAGACAGCAACTGTCCTTTGTCCGCACTCACGCGCAAACGTGCTGGCTTAGCTTCAATCCGCCGATCAAGCCCAACAGGAGGAACTGTTTGGGATGAAATCTTAATCTGTCCAGTCATAAAACTTAATTCCTGAATGCGGTGTCAGAGCCGGTGCCCTATAGCATCGGTTCACTATGAGATGAATTCAAAAAGAGGTTAGGGCTTATCGTTCGGCACAACAAAAACCTGTCCCGGATAGATCAAATTGGGATCACGAATTTGCCCGCTATTGGCCCGATAAATCACCGTATAGCGAATCCCTTCGCCATAAAATTTAGAGCTAATCCGCCACAGACTGTCACCCGAATTCACCGTGATCGATTTGATTTCAGGAACTTCAACAGCGCCCGATTTAGCTGGGCCCGGAGTGGCAGTCTGTGCCGCCGGCGGCGCAACATAATCGAACACCACTTCTGCCCGCGACAAAACTTTCGCACCCGCAGGATCAACTTCATCAATACGGACCCGATATTGCCCCGGCATTAAACCCCGCGTCACAGAGAAAGAATAATCGCCATTGGCTCCGCTGACCCCCTGCCCGACATAGCTGTCATTCAAATAAAGGCGCACAGTTGCGCCTGCGCCAACCTGACCTGCTACATAAAAGGCCCCATTGGGTTGGGTTTCCACAACCCCAATCACAACCCCAGATCGCCCGCTGCCTGATTTAGCCCCCTCCGGCGCAGGCAACAAAGATTTTGCGGGTTGGTTGGGTGCCAATAAAGCAGCCACGGCCTGTCCGCCTGCTGTGGGGACATCCAGCGCCACTTTTTGCGCAGACTCATAGATTTTGCCATCCGGCATCAGAGCCCGCAAAGCCAGTTGATGGGGACCGGCCGGGACGCGTGGCGGCGTCATGGCAAATTGCCCACTGGCATCAGCTTGGGCACGATCCCAGATTTTTCCATCCAACAACAATTCAATTTTGGCTTGCGCTCCACTGCGCCCGGCGACAACCAAATCCCCATTAGGCTCCAACCGGACAATATCAAAAACCGGGATCAATAAAATATCGGTCTTAGGAGCCGTTTCTGCAGATTTTCCGTTCACCTCTGGGACAGACACAGAAGGAGAGGTCGAAACAGGAGCTTGATCGCGGCTATGATCCGTTAGATTAGGCCAGCCATAGATTACAATTCCCAATCCCAAAAACAAAGCGGGAATGACAATCCATAATATCTGTCGTCCTTGTAACATTTTACCCTCTTACTGCATCCTACCCCGCACCAAAACAGACGTTTTATTTGGACCAACTGTTTGCAAATATCGTCCGCCCATACTGCAAGCAACCTCTGCATTCTCCTGCACAGCCCGCTAAAACGACAGATCATAGCAAGAATCGAGACAGGCCCTTATAGCAATTTTCACGGGTCACTTATAGTCGCGCCCATGCCCACGCCCCCATCAAACCGCGTAACAAGGCTTTCTTAAGGCAATCATGCTGTAATCGGTGTGTCGATCACGGCAAGGAACTCAAAAGGCACCCGATGACAGGAATTTCTTCGATTTGCGTCTATTGCGGCTCGGGACCGGGCCATGACCCGGCCTATATGGACGCTGCCGCCCAATTAGGGCGCAGTCTGGCCCAGCATCGGATCTCTTTGGTCTATGGCGGGGCCAATGTCGGCCTCATGGGCATGGTGGCCCGGGCCACTTTGGAGCATGGCGGCTATGTGACCGGTATTATCCCGGAATTCCTCAAAGAACGGGAATTGATGCTCGATACAATTCAAGAAACCGTCACCGTGCCAGATATGCATACCCGCAAACGCATGATGTTTGAGCGTGCCGATGCCTTTATTGCTTTGCCGGGCGGCATTGGCACTTTGGAAGAATTGGTTGAACAGCTAACCTGGGCACAGCTTGGGCGCCACCAAAAGCCCATTCTGATGCTCGATGTCAAAGACTTCTGGAAACCGCTCTTGGTTTTGCTGGCGCATATGCGCCAAGCGCAATTTATCCGTGAGGGGCTTGAGGTCAGTTATCTGGTCGCACAAAAGCCTGAAGATGCCGTGCCGATGATTTTAGATCGACACCGCCGAAACCGCGCCGCAGCGCCCGATCCGCTGCTCGATAAAATGTGAGTGCCGCTCAAGTCCAGCCTTTGCAAGCCTCACTTGCTT
>CAWUMW010000191.1:0-4647 GCA_963923415.1 uncultured Hyphomicrobiales bacterium
TTGATGAAGCTCGACCTTGCGGCGGGTGTCGATGTCGAGATCAAGCTTTAAGCGTTGGTCGGGCTCGGGAGATCGTCACATGCGGTCAGGTGTCATTGCACAAAAAGTCGGCATGACCCGCATCTTTACAGATGCTGGGGCACACGTGCCAGTCACAGTGTTGAAGGTGGACAACTGTCAAGTTGTTGCGCATCGTACAGAAGAGAAAAATGGATATACAGCCCTTCAAGTTGGGGTTGGCCATGCAAAGGTTAAAAATGTATCACGCGCTGAGCGTGGGCGTTTTGCCGTTGCTAAGGTCGAGCCCAAAATGAAATTAGCTGAGTTCCGTGTTCCTGCAGACCAGATGATTCCGGTCGGTGCAGAAATTACGGCAGACCATTTTGTTGTTGGACAGTTCGTCGACGTGACGGGTACAACAACAGGTAAGGGTTTTGCCGGTGGTATGAAGCGCTGGAATTTCGGTGGTTTGAGGGCTTCGCACGGTGTGTCGATTTCGCATCGTTCGCTCGGTTCAACCGGTGGCCGTCAAGATCCTGGCAAGACATTCAAAAACAAGAAGATGGGCGGTCATCTTGGTGTTGAACGTGTCACGACGCAAAATTTGCGTGTGGTACTCACCGATGTGTCCCGCGGCTTGATCCTTGTTGAAGGCGCTGTGCCCGGAGTGAAGGGCGGATGGATTTTCGTTCGTGATGCTGTGAAGCGTGCGCTTCCCTCCGAAGCGCCCAAGCCCGGCAAGTTCCGTGTTGCAGGCGCAGACAATGCGGCCCCCGCAACTGAAGGGCAGGAGAGCGCGTGATGAAATACGACGTTAAAAACCTGCATGGTGATGCGGCCGGTTCGGTTGATTTGTCAGAGGCTATTTTTGGCCTGACACCTCGTCCTGATCTCATTCAACGGATGGTTTTGTGGCAATTGGCTAAGCGCCAAGCTGGCACCCACAAGACCAAGGGTCGCGCAGAAATCGCGCGCACCGGAAAAAAGCTTTATAAGCAAAAAGGCTCTGGGAATGCGCGTCACGGCTCTGCTCGTGTTGCTCAATTCCGGGGTGGTGGTCGTGCCTTTGGTCCGGTTGTGCGCTCGCATGCCCATGATCTGACCAAGAAGGTTCGCTCATTGGCTTTGCGTCATGCTTTGTCAGCCAAATTGCAATCGGGTTCGGTGATCATTCTTGATCAAGCGAAACTCGAAGCGGCCCGCACCAAATCTCTGCTTGAGAGCTTCGGTAAATTGGGTGTCAACAATGCTCTGTTCATTGACGGTGCTACTGTTGAAGAAAATTTTGCCATGGCTGCGCGCAACATCCCGAACATCGATGTTTTGCCGGTGCAGGGGATCAATGTTTACGACATCTTGCGTCGCGACACGCTTGTCTTGACCAAGGCTGCCGTTGAAGCTTTGGAGGCTCGGTTCAAATGAGTATCGACCCACGTCATTATGATGTGATCGTCTCTCCCGTGATTACGGAAAAGGCGACAACGGCTTCCGAACACAATATGGTTGTGTTCAATGTCAGCAAGACTGCGACAAAGCCACAAATCAAATCCGCCGTTGAAAAGCTTTTCAATGTCAAAGTGACCAGCGTCAATACGCTGGTTCGTAAGGGCAAGGTAAAGCGCTTCAAGGGTACAATCGGACATCAGTCGGATGTCAAAAAGGCCTATGTCACGTTAGCCGATGGCCAGTCCATCGACTTCACGACTGGTCTTTGAGAGAGCTAAGGAAACAGTACCATGGCACTCAAGTCCTTTAAACCGGTGACGCCAAGCCTGAGACAGCTTGTCATCGTCGACCGCAGCGAACTCTACAAGGGCAAGCCTGTAAAGCAGCTGACCGAAGGCAAGTCATCCAAGGGTGGCCGCAATAATTATGGTCGCATCACGGTTCGTTTTCGTGGTGGCGGTCACAAGCAGACCTATCGGATCATCGATTTCAAGCGCCGCGGGCAGGCTGATCAAGTCGCCACTGTCGAGCGCATTGAATATGATCCGAACCGCACGGCCTTTATTGCCTTGCTGAAATATCCGGATGGCACTTTGTCTTATATTCTGGCGCCGCAACGTTTGGCTGTCGGGGATTCGGTTGTCTCTGGTGAAACTGTTGACATTAAGCCTGGCAATGCCATGCCGATTGGCAATATCCCCGTTGGCACATTGGTTCACAATGTCGAGACCAAGATTGGCAAGGGCGGTACGATTGCTCGTTCAGCTGGCAATTATGCACAGATCGTTGGTCGCGATCAGGGCTATGTTATCTTGCGCTTGAACTCAGGTGAGCAACGCCTCGTGCATGGCAATTGCTATGCAACGGTTGGTGCTGTTTCTAACCCTGATCACATGAACATTAATATCGGTAAAGCAGGCCGCCAGCGTTGGTTGGGTCGTCGCCCGCACAACCGCGGTGTAACCATGAACCCGATCGACCATCCGCACGGCGGTGGTGAAGGTCGGACATCGGGTGGTCGTCACCCGGTCACCCCATGGGGTAAGCCGACCAAGGGTAAGAAGACTCGTTCCAACAAGCGGACGGATACATTTATTGTGTCATCCCGTCATGCGCGCAAGAAGAAGTAAGGGGCATATTCGATGACTCGTTCCGTTTGGAAAGGCCCATTCGTTGATGGCTATCTGCTCAAGAAAGCAGAAGCTGCGCGTGCTTCTGGGCGCTCGGAAGTGGTAAAGATCTGGAGCCGTCGCTCCACGATCCTGCCGCAATTCATCGGTCTGACTTTTGGTGTCTATAACGGCCAAAAGCATATTCCAGTCTATGTGACGGAAGAAATGATCGGTCATAAATTTGGTGAGTTTTCGCCCACCCGTACCTATTACGGTCATGCGGCGGATAAGAAAGCGAAGAGGAAGTGAGCCATGGGTAAACCCTCACACCCGCGCGCTCTGCCGGAGAACGAAGCGAAAGCCGTTGCCCGCATGTTGCGTGTCTCTCCGCAGAAGCTCAATCTGGTTGCCGCTTTGATCCGTGGCAAAAAGGTGTCTTCCGCGCTGGCCGATTTGGAATTTTCGCGCAAGCGGATTGCCGTTGATGTGCGCAAATGTCTGCAAAGTGCTATTGCCAATGCTGAAAACAACCACGATCTCGATGTTGATGATCTGATTGTGTCTCAGGCTTTCGTTGGAAAAGCCCTTGTGATGAAGCGCTTTCATGCACGCGCGCGTGGTCGTGCAGGACGGGTTGAAAAGCCATTTTCAAACCTGACAATCATTGTGCGTGAAAACGCAGCTAAGGCTTGAGGAGCAGTCAATGGGTCAAAAAGTCAATCCGATTGGGCTGCGTCTCGGCATTAACCGCACATGGGATAGCCGTTGGGTCGCCACAAAGGCTGAATATGCAACACTTCTGCATGAAGATCTGCGTATTCGTGCTATGTTGATGAAAATGTTGAAGCAGGCCGCGATTTCCAAGATCGTGATCGAGCGTCCGCATAAGAAGTGCCGTGTGACGATTTACTCTGCCCGTCCGGGTGTTGTGATCGGTAAAAAAGGCGCTGATATTGATAAAATCCGCAAGGCAGTCGCCAAGCTGACCACGTCTGAAGTGGTGATCAATATTGTGGAAGTGCGCAAGCCGGAAATCGACGCGACTTTGGTTGCGGATTCCATCGCCCAACAACTTGAACGCCGCGTTGCTTTCCGTCGTGCTATGAAACGGGCTGTGCAATCAGCGATCCGTTTGGGCTCGGAAGGCATCCGGATCAATTGCTCGGGCCGTTTGGGCGGCGCTGAAATCGCGCGGACAGAATGGTATCGTGAAGGTCGCGTGCCTTTGCATACGCTGCGTGCAGATATTGATTATGGTGTTGGTACTGCTTTCACCACTTACGGCACCTGCGGGATCAAAGTTTGGATCTTCAAAGGTGAAATTCTGGAACATGATCCCATGGCGCATGACAATCGTATGAGCGAAGAAGGCTCATCCGGTCGTTCGGGCGGCCGTCGCGATCAGGCTCATTGAGCGGCAGGGCAGGAGTGAACTGAGATGCTGCAACCAAAGAAAACCAAGTTCCGCAAGCAATTCAAAGGACGCATCCATGGCGTTGCCAAAGGCGGCACCAATCTGGATTTCGGCCAATATGGATTGAAGGCGGTTGAACCAGAACGGATTACCGCGCGTCAGATCGAGGCCGCTCGTCGTGCCTTGACCCGCCATATGCGCCGCGCTGGTCGGGTGTGGATCCGCATATTCCCGGATGTGCCGGTCTCCTCAAAGCCTGCTGAAGTCCGGATGGGTAAGGGGAAGGGCGCTCCTGAATTGTGGGTGTGTCGTGTAAAACCTGGTCGCATCATGTTTGAAATTGACGGCGTGTCCGGCACGCTGGCACGCGAAGCCTTGTCTTTGGCCGCTGCTAAGTTGCCGATCAAGACCCGCTTCGTTCAGCGCATTGCCGAATAAGGGGTCAGGCCATGAAGACCAAAAGTCGTCTTTCAGATCTCGCCGCATTGTCGGTTGATCAGCTTCAGGAAGAACTGGTTCGTTTGAAAAAAGAACAGTTTAACCTGCGTTTCCAACGGGCAACCGGTCAGTTGGAAAATACAGCGCGGGTGCGCGTTGTTCGGCGGGATATCGCCCGCATTCGCACTTTGTCCCGCAACAAGCTCGCGCAAGCGAAGCAGGCCTGAGGAGTAACCC
>CAWUMW010000192.1:0-4632 GCA_963923415.1 uncultured Hyphomicrobiales bacterium
AGAGCGGGGAGGATAGGGTGGAGGCGCCGGCAACGGCGGCGATGCCGAGGGTGAAATGACGACGATTAAGCATGGCGGATCCTCTCGCAGGTTAGCTCGCCCGGCACCAGCTGGGCGGATGGGTTTAAACCTTATCATTTTGTTGCCATAGAGATATTAGACAATCCCCAAAATTGTCAATCGATTTTAAAAATTTTCCATAATTTTATTTGATTTTTCTTCCTTACAAATATATCAGATGGACGGTATATTGGTTTTTGTAAAGATACTTACAAGCAAACTTATAAGGAGAGGCAGCGGCTACGGTCCCTGCCTGAGAACGGGAGATGGCACGCCATGTCGGGCCTACGACGCGAGGAAATTTACGAGCAAATCAGGCAGGATATCCTGTCTTGCACGCTCGCGCCGGGGGCGCCTCTCTATGAGGGGGCCTTGGCGGACAGCTATGCGGTGTCGAAATCTCCGATCCGTGACGCCCTGTCGCGCCTCCATGCGGAAAAGCTGGTGACGGTGGAGCCACGCAAAGGCTATCGGGTGGCTCCGGTCTCCTTGCATGATGCCAAAGAATTGTTCGAATTCCGCGCTTTGCTTGAACAAAACTGCGCCTTGTCAGCGGCTGCTGAGGCCAGTGATGCGGCTTTGGCGGAACTTGATCGGTATCGTGATCTGAGCGAATGGGGCGAAGACGGATTCGTCGCCTATAACCGCGCTTTTCACTTTGCCGTGTTGGATCTGTCACCTAATCGGCGCATCGTTGAAGCCGCCATTGATCTGATCGAGCAGTTTGACCGTTTGGTTCAATTGAGTGTGACGGTGTTTGATACTCGTAATTTCCAGACTTTGCTCAGCGAACATCAGGCGATCATTGAGGCATTGCAGGCGCGCGATGGGCGGCGAGCTGGCAAATTGCTCAACCAACATGTGGCGCGGGCTGAAAAACGTGTCATGCGCGCCCTGTCGTCGGTTTCGATTTTGCCGTGAGAGGCGCTTCTAGCATCCTGCGAGACAAACCATAACATGATGGGACTGATTAAAAGTGAGGACAATCGATGAAAATTGAAGTGAGCTTTTCTGTGCCGGTTCCTCCGCAGGAGGCATGGACATTATTGCTCGATGTGCCACGGATTGTCCCTTGTTTACCGGGCGCGTCGCTGACCCAAGATTTGGGCGATCAACGCTATAAAGGACAAGCCACCGTGAAGGTCGGGCCGATTCAGCTGACCTTTGCCGGGGAGGCGCAGATTGTTGATCAAGATCCGGTTGCCCATACCGCCAAAGTGCAAGCCAAGGGCGCGGATGCGAAAGGGCGCGGAAGTGCCTCTGCCACAGCCTTATTTAGCTTGCAAGCGGAAGAACAGGGAGCACGGGCGCAAGGGACACAGGTACAAGGGACGCGGGTCGATGTGGTGACCGATTTGCAATTGGTGGGGGCGGTTGCTCAATATGGGCGCGCACAAGGCTTGATCAAAGAAATCGCCACACAGATTGTCAATCAATTTGCTGATAATCTGCGCATGGAATTGCTCAATGCACAGGCTGCTGCCAGCCCTGTCGCAGACACAGACCCCGTGCAGCATGAGGCGGCGGGTGCGCTTACGCCTTCGCACGCTGTTTCTTCGCAATCCATATCGTCACAAACTCACGCTTCACAAACTCACGCTTCGCCACCCCTGTCCTCAACGCCTCCGCAGCGCGAACTCTCGGCTTTTGCGTTGCTTTGGGCCGTTGCTAAATCGTGGCTTGGTCGGGTGTTTGGACGTTCAGCATGATCAGGAGACACCAGAGATGAAAGCCTCCGCATTTACCTATCACGATCCAAAGACCTTGGACGCGCTGTTTGGTTTGATGAGCACGCTTGAGAATTGTCGTCTTCTTGCGGGCGGACAATCGCTGATGCCGATGCTCAACATGCGCTATGCTTTTCCGGATCATGTGATCGACATTAATCGCATTGAAGGACTGGATGACATTCGCTTGACGGATCAAGGGCTTTATATCGGTGCCATGGCGCGGCAAGCGCGTCTGAAAGATCATCCATTGGTTTTAAAACATGCACCAGTTCTGGCGCAGGCGCTGCATTGGGTGGGCCATGTGCAGACCCGCAGTCGTGGAACGATTGGGGGCAGTTTATGCCATTTGGATCCGGCGGCGGAACAACCCTGTATTGCAGCACTTTATGATGCGGTGATGCATGTGGGTGGGGCGCGCGGGACGCGTCAGATTGCCTTTAAAGACTGGGTGGTGAGTTATATGACCCCCGCCCTTGAGCCAGATGAAATGTTGTTGGGTTTGACCCTGCAGCCTTTTGGGGGCACGCAGAACGGACAAAAGCAGGGGCATGGTTTTCAAGAATTTGCCCGTCGGCATGGTGATTATGCCATTGTTGCAGCGGCAACCTTACTCAGTCTGGATGCTCATCACGTGATTACACAGGCTGCAATCAGTCTGGCAGGTGTCGATGTGAAGCCGTGTCGCTTGCAGGCTGCGGAACAAGCACTAATCGGGCAGAAGGCAGAGCCTGCAGTGTTTGAGCAGATTGCGCAGCATGCGCGCGGGCTGGAGATGATGGAGGATGCGCATATCAGCGCAGCCTATCGGCAGCGTTTGGCGGTGACTTTGATCAAGCGCGCATTAACAGAAGCAGGCACACGGGCCATGGGAGGTCAACATGGATGAGGGTGAGCAACGTAAAATCCATGTCACGGTCAACGGAACAGACTATGAGAAAACGGTTCCGGTGCGGATGCATCTGGGAGACTTTTTGCGCCAAATCTTGGGGCTGACGGGCACGCATTTGGGCTGTGAACACGGGGTGTGTGGGGCATGCACGATCATCATAGAGGGGCAGCCGATGCGTTCCTGCTTGATGCTGGCGGTGCAGGCGGATGGCCAGAGCGTGCGCACCATTGAAGGATTGGCGGATGCGCAAGGACAATTGCATCCTGTACAGCAGGCGTTTTGGGAGCGGCATGGTTTGCAATGTGGGTTTTGCACGCCGGGAATGCTAACGACCTTGGCCGCAGTTCTGGAGGCTGATCCTCATATGGACGAACACGCCATTCGGGAGGCGATTTCTGGCAATATCTGCCGATGCACAGGCTATGAAACCATTGTCGATGCAGCCTTGCAGGCGGCAGCAGTGATGCGGGGAGAACACTGAGATGGGCGCGCGTTATTTCGGTGCATCGGTTAAACGTTTGGAAGATCCACGCCTGATTACCGGTCGGGGGCAATATCTGGATGATATCGCCATTGCTGATCTTTTGCATGTGGCGGTGATTCGCTCTCCGCATGCGCATGCACGGATTACGCAGATTGATGCCAGTATGGCGCAGACCGCACAGGGTGTGGTGGCCGTGCTGACTGCCGATGATCTGGGTGCGCAAGGCATGCAGCCTATGCCGATGATGGCTCCGGCGCCGATGGTGAAAACCCCTGTCACGCAATATCCGTTAGCGCGCGAGAGCGTGCATTATGTCGGCGAAGCCGTTGCCTTAGTGATCGCGGAAAGCCGGGCTTTGGCTGAGGATGCCGCAGCCATGGTGATGGTTGATTATGACCCCTTGCCTGCACAAGTTGATCTGGCAACAGCCCTTGAGACCAATGCGGTGTTAGCCCATACGGGTATGGAGAGTAATCGGGCCGCCACGTTGAAGGGAAGCTTTGGGGATGTGGCGGCGGTGTTTCAATCCGCAGCCCATGTGTTCCATGAACAGTTGACGCTGCATCGTGGTGGCTGCCATGCGATGGAATGCCGGGGCGTGATGGCGCGTCCTGATACGGTCAGCGGGCGGTTGGATGTCTGGAGTTCCACGCAGTCGCCTTATATGGTCAGGCGCGCTTTGGCAGCCCGTTTGGGCATGGATGAAAATCAAATCCGTGTCACAGCGCCCGATGTCGGCGGTGGTTTTGGTCCGAAAGCGGTTGTCTATGCCGAGGATTATGCCATTCCGATGGCGGCGCTGAAATTGGGCCGGGCGCTGAAATGGGTGGAAGATCGCGCCGAGCATTTTGTTGCGACAACGCAGCAACGTGATCAGATTTGGTCGTTAGAGGTTGCTGCCGATGCGCAGGGGCGGATGTTGGCGGTGCGGGGGCACTGCTTGCATGATAATGGGGCTTATTTGCCTTATGGGGTTGTGTTGCCCATCACCTCTTTGTCGTCTTTTCCGGGCCCTTATGCGCTGCAAGCGCTCGATATCAGCCTCGATATTATTTACACCAATATGGTGCCCAATACGCCGGTGCGGGGGGCAGGCCGTCCGAATACGTGTTTTGTGTTGGAGCGTTTAGCAGACAGAATTGCACGTGAACTTGGTTTGGATCCAGCAGATGTCCGCCGCCGTAGTTTTGTGCAGAAAGACCAATTTCCGTATGCCACAGGCATGAAAGCGCGGGATGGATCCTCGGTCTCTTATGACAGCGGTGATTATGTCGGCTGCTTGGATTTAGCACTTGCAACCTTTGGTGCGGATTTCCGGGCGCGGCAGGAGCAAGCGCGCCAACACGGACGCTATATCGGGATGGGCATTGCAAGCTATGTCGAGGATACCGGACTTGCGCCTTATGAAGGGGCGACGGTTCGGATTCAACCCAATGGCAAAGTTGTGCTGCTGACGGGGGCAGCGGCCC
>CAWUMW010000193.1:0-4614 GCA_963923415.1 uncultured Hyphomicrobiales bacterium
CTCGGAGATGTGTATAAGAGACAGGATGTGGATGGCTTGGGCATGGCGCTGCGCATGGAAATTTGCGAGGCGGATGGATTTACGCCAAGCAAAGCGCTGGTTGATCGCATGGTGGATGAATCGCTCAAAGCGGATATCGATGTGAATGGAAAACGCTATGGCGTCATTCTGGATATCGGTGGCTATTACAAAAATGTGATCACGCTGGCTCCATCGTTGGAAATTTCTTATGAGGAAATTGATCTGGCGATTACCTTGCTTGACCGTTTGCTGCATCGGGTGACGAAGGGCTAAACCGATGCGCCTGCGCGTGCTGGATCTGGATGGGGCGCTTGATCATCAGTCAGCCCTCCTGCACGCGCAACAACAGGGGCGGGGCGAGCGGATCGAGGCGCGTGATCTGGCGTCACGCTTACGGATTGTCGCAGGCCGTGAAGCATGGGCGCATTTATGTGCGCGTTTAAAGACGCAAGGCCCAGCCGCAAAAGGGCCGTTGGTGACCTTTTATGGTTCGGGTGATTTTCACCATGTGACCACGGCTTTGATTGAGGCGAGTGTGCAGGCTGATGCGCAAGATCAGCAGCATGCATCGCCGATCACGGTGGTGCATTTTGATAATCATCCTGATTGGGTGCGGTTTCCTGCAACGCATAATTGTGGCGCGTGGGTCAATCGGGCTTTAGAGCTGCCGCAGGTTCATCGTGTCGTCACGCTTGGCGTTTGTTCGGATGATTTGGTTCGGCCACAATGGAAGATGGCGCATTTGGCGGCCGTTGAATCCGGGCAGATTTGTCTTTTCCCCTATCAGCATGCGCCCTCGCAGGTTTTTGGCTCCTTTGCGCCTTCGCCGTCTTACCAGTGGCAGAAAGGTGCGTTGCATTGGGCCTGCCTTGAGGGGCTCACAGAGACAGACTGCGTGGCGCGGTTGCAGGCGCAGATTAACACCGAGGCCATTTATATTACCCTCGATAAAGATGTGTTAAGCCCACAAGACGCCGTGACCAATTGGGATCAAGGACAGATGCGGCTTGAGACGGTGATGACGCTGATCAAGGCGCTGGCTGGCCGATTTCATGTGGTGGGTGTGGATGTGTGTGGGGACTGGTCCGCTCCGGTTTTTACGGATCCGTTTCGTTGGGTGTTGTCGACGCTTGACCGCGCGCCTGTAAAGCCTGATCGTGATGGGCTGACGCGCAATGCTGCGACCAATGCCCGTCTTTTGTCTTTATTCGAGGATCTTTTTTCCCAATGACGATTGCAGACCATACCGTGTATTATGAAGGCGATGAAACGGGCATTGTGCTGGTCCACGGATTGGGCGGCACGCCGGTTGAAATGAAGGCGCTGGCGCGGGGATTGCACGCTGCGGGGCATACGGTTTTGTGTTGTCAATTGGCAGGACATTGCGGCACCGAGCAGGATATTTTGCAAACCAGCTGGCAAGATTGGCGCGACAGTGTGGTGGAGGCGATTGATCGGCTTAAAGCGCAATGCAAATTGGTTTTTGTCGGCGGGATTTCAATGGGGGCTTTGTTGGCGTTGCAAGGTGCGCGCCAGCGCCCGCAGGCGATTGCCGGCACCATGCTTTACGGACCAACGCTATGGTATGATGGATGGTCGGTGCCTAAATATCAATTTTTGTTGCGGTGGTTTATCAATACACCGATGGGCAAAGCCTATCGCTTTGTCGAACAGGAACCCTATGGCCTGAAAGATGAGCGGTTGCGTGAATTAATTCGCACCGCCATGGAAAGCGGAGCCAGTGCGGATGCAGGTCTGCATGCAACACCTTCAGGATCGTTGCGGGAATTGTGGCGTTTGGTGGATGATGTCAAACCGAGCTTGGGATCCATCAAGATGCCGGCTTTGATTGTCCATGCGCGAGAGGATGATATTTCATCGCTTTCCAATGCCTTTTATCTGCAACAGCATTTGGGCGGATTGGTGGATATGGTTGTGCTGGATGATAGCTATCATCTCGTCATGATTGATCGCCAGCGGGATATTGTGGCGATGCGCTCGGTGCAATTTATTGCCAATGTGCAGGAGCGTCTAGAAAAACAGGCGCGTGTGGCTCAACGCCGTCAAGAGGCGATGGCAGAGCGGAGCCGCAGTGATGGATGAGATTGTGCTGCATCACGATTGGTCCGATCTTGATCCGCGCGATTGGGATCGGTGTTGTGGTGATGAGGCGGAATCGGGAGCCTATTATGCCGCAACGCATGCCCGCGCAGAACAAGGCGCTTTGGCTTTATCGGTGCGGCGGGCCGGGCGGGTGATTGCGGTTGCGCCTCTTTTTACTTTGTCTTATCGCCTCGATACAAGTTTGCAAGGATCCTTGCGTCATCTGACCAATCAGATCGCGCGATTGCATGATGGATTGTTGCGCTTGGATGTGATTGGTTTTGGATCATCGCTCGCCGAGCGTTGCCATATTGGCTTTGATCCTTCACTCTCAGCACAAGAAAAGGCAGTCGTGTTTACCGCTATGGTCGTGCATCTGCGCGCTTATGCGGATGATCACAAAATCGGTCTTGTGGTGGTCAAGGATTTGGCTGCGCCAGAACATGATCTGTTGGCGCCGGTGCTCACAGCGCGTGGCTTTGCCGAAGTGGCGAGTTTGCCTGTAGCGGTTTTGGATTTACCGGCCACTGAAGACGCATGGCTTAGTCAATTATCCTCTGCCACCCGCAAGGATATTAAACGCAAACTCAAAGGCAGTGCGCAAGTTCAGGTTGAGCGTGTTCAGACGCTCACCGATGAATTGGCGCAAGAGATTCAAGCGCTTTATGAGCAAACGCGAGCGCAAAGCGCTTTTGACTATGATGATCTGGAAACATTGCCCGATGATTATTTCAAGGCTGTGTCGCAGGCCTTGGCCGGGCGGGCGCATTTTATGCTGTATCGGATTGATGGGGAATTAGCGGCCTTTAATTTGTTGTTTGCAGAACCCAATCGCATCATCGATAAATTTTTAGGCATGCGCTATCCGCTGGCGCGCCAGCATGATCTTTATGCGGTGAGTTGGGTTCATAATATGCGCTTCGGATGGCAGCAGGGCGCGCGACTCTTGCAAACCGGACAAACAGCCTATGCGGCGAAATTGCGTTATGGCAGTCGGCTTGTTCCATCCTTCATTTATTTCAAACATCGTTTTGGTGTGGTGACATGGGTGTTGCGTCTGCTGGCCCCATTATTGGCCTTTGATCGGCAAGATCCTGATTTGCAAGCCTATCGCAAACGACAAAAAAAACGTGAGACGGAGACCGCTTCATGACATGGCAAGCAAGTTTATTTTGGCTCGCTAATTTGCTGTGTGATACGATCGGCCAATTAAGTTTTAAAGCGGCTAGCCTTTCAGCCGATCAGGAAGAGGGATGGGCGCATTGGAAAAAATTGGCGCAAAGCCCGTTTCTATGGATCGGCATTGCGGCTTTTGTTTTTGAATTTGTTTTTTGGTTATCCTTTTTATCACTCGTTCCGCTGGCCATGGGGCTGTTTGTTGGCAGCGCCAATATGATTGCTGTCATGCTGGGTGCGCGCTGGCTGTTTGGAGAGCAGATCACACCGATGCGTGCGGGTGCCATTGCGCTGATCGGTTTTGGTGTCTTTTTGGTTGGATGGGGGCACGCATGAGTGGGCGCTTTTTGCTTGGTTTTTTTGCCCTTGTGATTTTCGATACGATGGGGCAGGTCGGATTTAAAATCACCGGGCAAGCCACGGGTGTGGTTGAATTTGATCTCGACTGGGCCCGATTGGTGTTGGCGCAGCCAGCTTTTTACGTGATTGTGAGCGCTTATATTCTGGCTTTTTTTACTTATATGAGCCTCATGAAACAGGCACCCGTCGGCCCTTTATTTGCCGCGGCGCATCTGGAATTGGTAACGGTGACTGTGTTATCGTGGATGTGGTTTGGTGAGCGGTTTTCGCTCATTCAGATTGCCGGGTGTTTGTGTATTATCGGTGGCGTTGTGATGCTCGGCGTGACTGAAACCGCACAACAGAAACAGGACAACGCGTGAGGCGCGAGCTTCCCCCCACCTCCGGTCTGCCTCCACATATTGCCGATCTCTATCGGTTCTCTCCCCATGCTTTATCCGATCTGTTGGCCGCTTCTCTGGGCACGGATCGGGTCACACTCACCTGTTCTGGCTCATCAGCTCTGGTCATCGCATTTGATTATTTTAAACGCTTGGCCGTGGGCGGGGAAGTCATCTTGCCTGCATTTAGTTGTCCTTTGGTTGCGCATGCTGCTTTGAAAGCGGGATTAAGCGTGCGGCTGTGCGACACGATGCCCGCGCGCTTTGATCTCGATCTGGGCCAATTGGCGCGGATTCTTTCCGCGGACACGTTGGCGGTTGTCCCCACACATTTTGGTGCGCATTTGACGCCGATTAGTCCGTTGCGTGCTTTTTTGCGATCAGTCGCGCCGCATATTTTTGTGATTGAAGATGCAGCGCAAGCTTTTGGGGCGCGCATGCATGGACGGCCGGTTGGTTTTTCGGGTGATGTGGGTCTGTTTAGTTTTGCGGCTGGTAAAGGTTTGACACTTTATGAAGGTGGTTGTTTGGTGGCTGCCGATCCTGTCATCCGCATGGCGATAGAACGGCATGC
>CAWUMW010000194.1:0-4608 GCA_963923415.1 uncultured Hyphomicrobiales bacterium
CAATATGTCGTGGTCTTTGTGCCGACCATAATGGCCCTGTTCATCCGCTATATGTTGCAAACCGTGATCAGTACCGCGATCTTGTTGCCTTTACATGGGCGCCGCTTGTTGCGCACGCAAAAGCCGGGCTTGCAAATTCTGCGCGGAGTTTTGATCATTCTCTCAACCACCTTGGCCTTTACGAGTTTGAAAGTGGTGCCGGTTGGTGAATTTACCGCCATTTTAATGATGACCCCGATGGTCGTGACGTTTATGGCGGTGATCTTTCTTGGCGAGCGCCCGCGTAAAACCGCATGGATTTTTGTGGTCGGTGGTTTTCTGGGCATGCTGTCAATTGTCAGGCCATGGGAAGGCGAGGCGGGCGGTTTGGGTTGGAATGCGCTTTGGCCGCTTGGCTGTTTGCTCAGCAGCTCAGTATTTCAATTGCTGAGCAGCTATTTGGGGCGCAGCGAAAAGCCCACCACCACGCATTTTTACTCCACCATTGTCGGTATGATCTGTGCCTGCGCGATTGTGCCTCCGTTTTGGAGTGAGGTGGAGGATTGGAATTTATGGGGCTTGATGACCGTGATGGGTGTGATGGGCGCGTTGGGGCATTTTTTATTATCCATTGCCTATCAAAAAGCGTCCGCCACAACCTTGATGCCCTATATTTATTGTCAGGTGGGGTTTGCTGTTTTTGCGGGCTGGATTGCTTTCCATCATGTGCCCGATCATTGGGCCTTGATGGGCATTGGCCTGATTGCGGCCTCTGGCTTGGGCAATGCGCTTGATATGATCCGCACCAAACAGCGTTAGGCCGCGTGCCAAGACTGAATGCAAACGCTAAATGCAAACACTGTAAGCGCATGGCGGGCCGCATGGGCCCGCGCTGAGGAGCACACTTATTGGACGGGTTGGCGCCAATCTTGATAGAGGCGATGGCCGTGCGGAATGGGCAGCGTGACAGAGTGATGCGTGGCGGCGGATTCATAAAAAGCCGTGATCAATTCTAAAGATTGACGCGCTTCAGCAAGTGAAACAGGCCAAGGGCCTTGCTTGAACAGCGCTGAATGATAGGCAATCATCTGTCCTTTGAAGCGTGAGGCATAGGTCGGCACTTTGGCGAGGGCCGCTTGGACCGCATCCCCTTGCGGTGTTGGGGCGCAGTCAAATTGCCATGGATCATTGCCGGGGGCATAGGCCTCGTGATGGCTGGTGATGGTGACATGTTCGAAACAGGCTTTCAGCCGACTGATTTCGCGTTTGGCGCCCAAGGTACAGTTGAGCGTTACCAAAGCCCCGTTGTGCATTTTTAATGTGGCCACGGCGCAGTCTTCGACTTCAATGGGATTCACGCGGGTGGCGGTTTCCACATAGACCCGTTCAGGCTGGCCCATGAGGGCGCACATCATGTCGTGCAGATGAATGGCTTGGCTGAGCAGCACGCCGCCCAATTCGATCTTGAGTTTGCCCCGCCAGGGGATGGTGTAATAATCAGCGCCACGCGTCCAATGGGTTTCGCAACTGGCCACATAGGCTTGTCCTGTTAAGCCTTGATCGACCAGATATTTGGCTTTCTGAAACCCCGTTCCCCAGCGATATTGGAAGATCGGCATCAAGCTGCCTTGGGATGTTGAGAGCGCCTCTTGCAATTGATCACATTCATGCAAAGAGCCCACCAATGGCTTTTCACAGATGACATGTTTGCCAGCGGCTAAAGCTTGCAGGCATTGGCTTAAATGCAAAGCAGGCGGCGTGCAAATGTCGATAATATCCACATCCGGCATGGCCAAAAGCGCAGCAAAATCGGTGATCCGGCGGCTGACGCCGAATGCATCGCCAACCTCTTGCAAGCGGCTTTGATCCAGATCGCATAGAGCGACCACATCATATAAGTCTTTGAGTTGGCTATAGCCTTCTTCCAGATGGGCGCGCCCGATCCCTAAGCCAACAACCGCCACACGAAGCCGGGTCATGCCGCACCGCCTTGGCTTTTGGCTTTGGCCTCGGCCATCGCTTGCGCTTTCAGCGCCAATTCCATCGCTTTGAAACAATGCGCTTGTGACATGTGGGTTTGTGTGCGGTTGAGCACGTCAAAGGCTAATTGTTTGCCAAATGGTTTTTCAACCTCTGTGCAATCGAAATAATGCATGCCTTTGCGATCAACGAGGAACAGATGATCTTTGCCCTCGCGTCCCGCGACATCGATATATTTGCGCAATTCGATGGTCCCTTCGGTGCCCGTGATAAACATCCGGCCATCCCCCCATGTCGACAGACCATCAGGGGTAAACCAATCAACGCGCACATAGCCCGTGGCGCGCTCGGTGGCAAAGAGCATATCACCGAAATCCTGCAATTCCGGCTTGTCGGGATGCGCGCGGTTGGCCACCGTTGCGGACAGAATTTGCGCATCCTGCGCACCCGTCAGATAGAGAAATTGTTCAGCCTGATGCGAACCGATATCGGTCAGGATACCGCCATAACGCGCGCGTTTGAAAAACCAATCGGGCCGTTGGTCTTTGCGGATGCGGTGCGGTCCCAATCCTGCCGTATGGATCACCTCGCCGATCGCGCCTGCTTTCACCAAGTCGCAGGCTTTGATCGTGGCGCGCTGATCATAATGTTCCGAATAGAGGATGGAATAGATTTGTTTGGTCTGCGCCTGAACGCGCCGCACCTCGTCCAACTCCTCCAGCGAGATCAATCCGGGCTTATCGCTCATGAAATCCTTGCCATGCCGCATCACCTCAAGGCCAATCTGCGCCCGATCCCCGGGAATGGCCGAGGACAACACCAATTTAATGGTTGGATCTTCCAGAATGCGGCGCTGATCCATCACGCGCTCCGCCATAGGAAATTTCTCGGTAAACGCCTGTGCCATCGCATCGTCGGGGCAATAAAAGGATTTAAACGTGCATCCCGCGCCGAGCATGGCTTTGACCTGGCCTTGGATATGGTCGTGATTGATGCCGATGGCGGCAAAGGAAAACAGACTCATGGAATGGGATCCTTACGATGAGAGGCAATATAAGCTGCTGACGGGCCAGAGCGTATCATTCCTGCTTGCATAAGCGCGGACGGGCGGAATTTGAAGCGATAATTCATCCTGAGAGCGAAAAAACCGATTGCCCCACGTGGATTGCGGATAGGCTGAGAGCAAGCCAGCACAAGGATGAAATCTCACAATTGAGCGGACAGGCGGACACATCCCGCAAGTATAGTTTCATCTGTTCAAGTATTGAAAAATAGGAAAAACAGTTAAAACCTCAAGGCCGCTTTATAAAAATGCAAGTCAACACCTGTAAAAATGAGATGATTCAGCGGATGAAGCGTTTATTTTATATCTCATTTTATCCATGCCTCTTGAATTTTGGGAAATTTTTTGCAACTGTCGCGCGAATTTGGTTTCTTAATATCGTGAGAGTGGGGGGCGTCATCTATGGAAGCGTATCGGGACAATGTGGACCATCCAACCGTTGTGCATCGGATTTTCCATGATCCATCCTATGGTCCGTTTCGGACCTGGCATCAGATCGTCAATTTCTTCATCTATCTGTCTTGTATCGCCATTGCGATCGAATCGGTCGACGAGATTGAAGCCGCCTATCACAACGAACTGAATTTGTTTGAGTGGGTTTCCGTGGTGATTTTTACCATTGATTATTTGGGTAATATTTTCACTGCAAAAGACCGGATCAAATATATCACCAGTTTCTGGGGCTTGGTCGATTTGCTGTCGATTTTGCCGACCTATTTGATGCTGTTTAATTTTACCAGCGTGAAGGCTACGAAAATCTTGCGGATTTTGCGGGTCATCCGCGTGCTGCGGGTGTTGAAATTGGCCCGTTCAGCGATGCAAGATGTCAATGATGCGCAATCGGGGCAGGTGAATCCGCTGGCTGCTAATCTGCGTATTTACTTCATCGCTTTGTTCTCCATTTTGATGATTTCTTCGACCTTGATGTATAATATCGAGGGTGGGCTTTATACGGCGGATGTGCTGGCTGAAGGTCAGGCCACTTTGGATGCGCAATTGGTGAAAGACGGCAAAGCCGCTGGATCAGAAAAATTTGTGCCTGTTGATCCGATTTCCGGCAATTCGATCCCGGCCGATAAGCAATTCTTTACCTCAATTCCCGCCAGCATGTGGTGGTGCATTGTGACATTAACGACCACGGGTTACGGGGATTTCTATCCCTCAACGGTGGGCGGACGCATTATCGCAGGCATTACCATGTTGTTAGGCTTGGTGCTGTTTGGCATTTTGATGAATATTGTCGGACGGACCTTGATGGTGATGTTGTTTGGCGAAACGCATGAGCATGAACACCATAGTGAAAAGGCTCACATTGAACATGCGATGAATTTGTTTGTGCAAAGCGGTGTGATCAGCCAAATGCGGGCTAAAGAATTAAGCGAACTGCCGCCTGATGCGATCAGAAATTTGCTGGATCGCAAATAAAGCGGTTTCTGAGCTTTGATGAATGAAAAAAACCGCAGTTTGCAAAAACTGCGGTTTTTTTGTTGAAGCCTGTTCTTTCAGGCAAGTTTTTAGCAAAACTTGTAAAGAGAAGTTGAAATAACAAGTAAAATAGTTTTTATAGGCGCAGTATACAGAATAAA
>CAWUMW010000195.1:0-4585 GCA_963923415.1 uncultured Hyphomicrobiales bacterium
GATCCGGCTCAATTATTTTTCACCCAACAAGACCAAGGGCATATCGATTTGCCCCGGCTTTTAAAAGGTGGATTTTGTGGGGGATTCTTTGCCATTTACGTTCCAGCCGATCCTCTTCAAGGCGCGCATACACTGCTTGCCAATAGTGACCATACGCCGTTAGCCAAAGCTCTTGATACAGATTATGCACGCCGATGCACCATCACCATGGCCTCTGTTTTACTGCGCCTTGTTGATCGTTCCCAAGGCCACTTATCGCTCATTACATCACGCACAGCCCTTGATAATGCGATCAGCCAAAACCGTCTGGCTGTTATTTTTCATTTAGAGGGTGCTGAAGCCATTGATGCCGATTTAGCGATGCTGGATCTGCTCTATGCCGCTGGACTACGCTCACTCGGTCCTGTGTGGTCGCGCCCCAATATTTTTGCAGAAGGTGTTCCGTTTCGCTATCCGAGCAGTCCAGACATAGGGGGCGGGCTTACGGAAGCGGGCATTCGATTAATTCACACCTGCAATCAAAAACGGATTTTAATTGACCTCTCCCATCTCAATGAAAAAGGCTTTTGGGATGTTGCCCGTTACAGCACCGCTCCTTTAGTTGCGACCCATTCCAATGCCCATGCACTGTGCCAACAATCACGCAATTTAACAGACCGACAGTTAGATTGTATTCGAGAGCGCAATGGCATGGTCGGTGTTAATTTTGCCGCCGCTTTTTTACGCGCAGATGGGCAGCGCCGCCCCGACACGCCGCTGAGTGATATTTTGCGCCATCTTGATTATTTGATTGCCCGTTTGGGGGAAGACAAGGTGGGTTTTGGATCAGATTTTGATGGGGCTGTCATTCCCGATGCGATTAAAGATAGTGCAGGCATTCCGCATCTTATTTCAGCCATGCGGCAGCATGGATACAATGATGCTTTGCTTGAAAAACTCTGTTGGAAAAATTGGGTTAACGTTATTGGTCGCACGCTAGGCGATGATTAAGATCAGACCAGATCTTTCTTTAGAATGATGGCTTCACTGTGTGAGCCGTCTTGATTTTTATAATAAGCAGGTCTGCGTCCAACCTCAAAAAAACCATGTCGAAAATAAAGGGAAAGCGCGGCTTGATTGGTTTGTCCAACTTCTAAAAACAAGACCTTTATTCCGCGTGTAACCAAACGCGCAATATGATTGAGCAAAAGCTTGGTGGCGAGGCCCTGGCCTCGCTGCGCTTCATCCAAGACAATAGTTAAAATTTCTGCTTCATCCGCTGCCAGACGTGACAAAACAAAACCATCAACACGGTGTCCTCGTGCTAAGACATGCGCTTCGACTTGCGGATCAAGAACAAGCGCAGATAATTCCTCTTCACTCCATCCGCGTGCAAAATTTCTTGAGTGTAAAATAGCCGCTGCACCACACTCTGCAGTTTTCATCAATCTGACAGCAGCTCCCTCACGACGACGTAGAAACTGCCAATCAAAAATCATGGAGCGTCACTTCTCTAAATATGCGCAATACGGGTGTGATCTTGAGGCGTGGCATCTGCACCACGCAAATAAAAGGGATCGGGCGGTGCATAAGAAGGATCGGCAGCAAAACCCAATCGCGCAATCCAACCTATATCAGGGGCTAATGCCGAGGGTTCGATAAAAACTTGCAACCCTAATAAGCCGCTATGGCCCATGAACAAAGATGCGCCGGGTCCAACAACTTTAACACCGCCACTTTTATTCAAAATTGCAACCAAATCTGTCACGGACATGCGTTGCGGGGCAATCAACATGCGCCCCGCCCCGGTCACACATTGGCAGTAAACATTACCATGGCGGGCATCAATCACCGATGCGATCGAGAGTGTTGTGCCCGCAAGAATATGAGGCGCCGCATAGGCTGAAAGACTTGTGACACCAACGACGGGGCGGTTGGCTGCAAACCCTAAAGCCCGTGCAGCCGATATTCCAACCCGCAAACCTGTAAAACTACCGGGACCAACGCAAACAGCAATTTTGCCGATGGTTTGCAATCCCCCATCCAATGCCGCCAAAGTTTTTTGCAATAAAGGAACCAGCGCCTCTGCATGTCCGCGGTCCATATCAATGCTTTGTACGATTAAAGGGTCTTTCGACCCTTCTTCCATCACGCAGACAGAACAGGCGGCCAAAGCCGTATCAAGAGCGAGGATGCGCAATGACTCGTCCTCTCCTGCGGATTTCAATAGGCTTCAACTTCTTGAACATCCGGTAAAAAATGTTTCAATAAGTTTTGAATGCCGTGTTTAAGCGTTGCTGTTGAAGAGGGACAGCCCGAGCAAGACCCTTTCATGGTCAAATAAACAATCCCGTCCCGGAAGCCCCGAAAGGTTATATCCCCGCCGTCACCCGCCACAGCCGGCCGCACCCGCGTATCCAAAAGTTCTTTAATTGTCGCTACAGTTTGCGCATCTTTTTCTTCGAAAAATTCTTCTTCCTGAGACTGCGCGCCATGCTCGTGATGCGCCAACTCCCCTTCAAACAGAGGATCCCCTGACAAGAAATGCTCCATAATCGCGCCAAGAATGGCTGGCTTCATATGTTGCCATTCACCGTCACTTTTAGTCACAGAAATAAAATCATAACCAAAAAACACCCCGGTGACATGGGCTACAGCAAATAACCGCCGCGCAAGTGGGGATTGATGCGCGGCCTGACGATCCCGGATATCCAATGTGCCGACGTCCATCACAATTTGCCCGGGCAAAAATTTAAGCGTCGCCGGATTTGGAGTTGTTTCCGTTTCAATAAACATGGACCGTCCCTTTACGCTGATCATTGAATGAGACAATGAGACCACATCGTGTTTGATTAATCTGGTCTAAATAAGGCAAAACTTCAATCCAAATTCTAGTGCTGAACAAAGCCTAAAATGGCTTTGACGGCCTTCATGGTCTCACAAGCCTGTGCACGCGCACGATCTGATCCATCAGCCAAGACCGCATCAATATAAGCATGATCATTCATGAGTTTTTTCATCTCAGACCCAATCGGGCCAAGCTTTGTAACCGACAAATCAACCAAAGCAGATTTAAAGGTTGAAAATTGTGACCCACCGAATTCTTGCAAAACATGCGCTTTGGACTGATCCGACAAGGCGGCATAAATGCCAACCAGATTATCGGCCTCAGGCCGGTCCTTCAAACCCGCTTCTTCGCTCGGCAAGGGCTCAGGATCCGTCTTCGCTTTACGCACCTTTTGCGCAATTGCATCTGCTTCGTCATTAAGATTGATGCGTGAATAATCCGATGCATCGGATTTTGACATTTTCTTGGTGCCATCGCGCAAGCTCATCACCCGCGTTGCCGGTCCTTGAATGATCGGTTCGGGCAACGGAAAAAATGCGTCCCCAAATCCTTCCGTCGCAATGGAGCTTGCGAGATCATTATTGAATTTTTGCGCAATATCGCGTGCCAATTCCAAATGTTGCTTTTGGTCTTCTCCCACCGGCACATGCGTTGCCCGATAGACCAAAATATCCGCCGCCATCAAAGCCGGATAGGCATAGAGTCCAACAGATGCATTTTCTCGATCTTTGCCAGCCTTTTCTTTGAATTGGGTCATTCGATTGAGCCAGCCTAGCCGCGCCACACAATTAAATACCCAAGCCAGTTCGGCATGTTCAGGAACTTGTGATTGGTTGAACACAATGTGTTTTTTAGGATCAATGCCACAGGCGAGAAAGGCCGCCGTGACTTCGCGGATGCTCTGACGCAAGGACAAAGGATCTTGCGGGACCGTGATCGCATGCAAATCAACCACGCAATAAATACAGTCATGGCTTTCCTGCAGCGCGACAAATTTGGTTATGGCGCCAAGATAATTGCCCAGATGCAAATTGCCGGTCGGCTGTACGCCAGAAAAAACCAATGGTCGAAAATGCGTCATGACCTGTCTCCTTGATGCGGGTGCTTATGGCAAGCGCTCACGCGTCATGCAAGGTGGTTGATGAATTTTTTGCCCTAAAGCGGCCCCACAAGCCGCCCAAACCCAAACAAAGTGCGTAAAGGATCATGGCGCCTATGATCACCCCCATCAAGCGCCCTGTCCCCGCCAAACGTTCCCGCACGGCCAGATCCCACAAATCCCTGCCATCGGCAAACACAGCCAAATAAAGCGCCAACACCCCATTACAGAACAATAATTTAAAGAATGGCTGACAAGACAGGTTGGCTTTTGAAACAATAGCGCAGCGCAGGCTCCAAATGAGAATCACAAGCCATTCCACACCCTGAGCCGCGCAAAAACTCAAAGCCAGCCCTTTTTCATCCGATGCAAACGGACACAAAAGCAGCGCGGCCGCCACACCCATCAGGCTGGCTGCAAGCGGCGCTTGATAAATTTGTTGCGCAAAAAAAGCCTGTCCATAAACGCGCCCAATCGCCATAAAAGGCAAAGAACAGGCCATAAATTGTAAAAGAATACCCGTTTGAGCTGCTGATTGGGTCGAAAAGGCGCCATATTGAAACAAAACCAAAATGATTGGTTCCGCTAGAAAGACTAAACCAATGACCGCCGGGATAGCCAAAGCCAAAGACCGCCAGATCGCTTCCGCAACCAAAAGA
>CAWUMW010000196.1:0-4564 GCA_963923415.1 uncultured Hyphomicrobiales bacterium
AAGAGCGTATGGCAGCAGGAGTTGGGTGATGAAAAAGGCTTTAAAGCTTTGGGGCGTGGGGGTTTTGAGTCTGTGTCTTGTGGCATGCCAGAGCTTTGAAAAGAGTGCTTCTGTCGACGATCAGAGCCCAGCGGTTAAAGCCGCAGAGGGACAAAAGTCGGATGCCACGAAGCTGCCGAAAAAGCCGCCTTTGCCACTGACGCGCAGCCCTGAGCCTGAGACGCCCCCTCCGGCGGAAGCCAAAACTGAGTCGGAGGACAAGCCCGCTCAGCCTGATCCAACCCTGCTGACGGATCAGCAGATCGACCAATTATTAAATGAACGGCGGATTACATTCGAACGCGCAGCTAAATTACGTTATCGCGAAGCGGTCCGGCTTGGTCGCGTGAAAACCAAAGCGGATCACAGCTATTGGTCCAGCGTGATTGAAACCTATCGCAATTGGGATAATCACTATATCAGTTGGGAAGAGGTCGAACATCGTTTGCAGGCCGCTCAGGCGGCATTGCGGGGGCAGTAAAGGCATTCGCCTGCGTGCTGAGAAGACGCAGCATCTGATCAATTAGAAAGCGGCGTTGGCTGATAAATTCAGTTTGCGACACCCGCATATGCAGCGGATCATTGGGGCGGCTTAAAAAGAAAATCCGCAATTCTTGATCGATGCGCTCATTCAGCCGTAACAAGTCTGCATAGCTGATCGGCATTGCGCATAAGAGCTGCAAACCGGCGGCACCCGCACTCAACGAATCGGGATGGCTGAATTGCTGTTTCCAAACACCAGCCAATAAACGTGCAATGGTTTGAGCAATCTGCGGATCAAGTTTTGCTTCGCGGCTTAATGACCATTTGATGAAATCGCAGACCAGTGTCTCGATCCACAGGAAATGGTTCGCATCCTGAATAGGCAGGTCATAAAGCTGTGAAGAGTGGCGGTGGGTGCTGGAATTCATGCACGAATCATGCATGTCACATCCGTGATTCGCAATTGTTCTCATCATCCAGCAAAAAACATGCAATACTTGAAATGTTAAAGTTGTTCAAAATGGATAGAGTCGAGGCGTGATATTCGCCTCTCTTGAATGAGATTATAAAATAAAACTTAAATAAAAAAATTTGAACAATGAGAAATCGTATTTTTGAGTTTTGTCGACATGGCTTCCCCAAGCAGATGGCTTCCCCAAGGAGAGGCGATGTCGACAAAATCTGTGATGGGGATGGTTAGGCCACGGCCTCAGCAATGGCTTTCCCGCAGGTGATCGTATCAGCGGGGCCTTGCAAATCACCGGTTCTGAGTTTGGGTTCTTTGAGAACAGCCTCGATGGCGTGTTCGATGGCCCGTGCGGCCTCGCTCTCACCCAGATGATCCAGCATCATCGCAGCGGACCAGATTTGTCCGACCGGATTGGCAATATTTTTTCCGGCGATATCGGGTGCTGACCCATGCACGGGTTCGAACAAAGAGGGGAAATGCCGTTCGGGATTGATATTGCCGGCCGGTGCGACAGCAATGGTGCCTGTGCAGGCTGGCCCCAAATCCGACAAAATATCACCGAATAAATTGGAGGCGACCACGACATCAAACAATTGCGGATTACGGACAAAATGCGCTGTTAAAATATCGATATGATATTGGTCGCAGCGGATGTCAGGATAATGCGCTTGCATGGCAGCAAATCGTTCATCCCAATAAGGCATAGAGATCGAAATGCCGTTTGATTTTGTTGCTGAGGTCAGATGTTTTTTGGGTCGCGTTTTTGCCAGCTCAAATGCAAATTTTAAAATCCTATCGGTCCCATAGCGGGTGAAGACCGATTGTTGCGTGACAAATTCACGTTCGGTGCCTTCAAACATCCGCCCACCAACCGATGAATATTCGCCTTCGGTATTTTCGCGCACAACATAAAAATCAATATCACCGGGTTGGCGTCCGGCTAAGGGACAGGGCACGCCGGGCAATAAGCGCACAGGGCGCAAATTGACATATTGATCAAATTCTCGCCGAAACAGAATCAGTGATCCCCACAAGGAAATATGGTCGGGGATTTTTTCCGGCCAACCAACCGCACCAAAAAAGATCGCATCTTTGTTGCTTAATTGATCTTTCCAATCTTCGGGCATCATCCGCCCATGTTTGGCGTAATAATCATAACTGGAATAGTCGCAATGGGTCAGATCAAGGGTGAAGCCATATTTTTTAGCGGCGGCTTCCAGAACGCGCAGGCCTTCTGGGACCACTTCTTTGCCAATGCCATCGCCGGCGATCACAGCGATTGAATAGCGGCGGTTGCTGCTCATGGGGCGTTTCCTTTTTCTGCTTAGAGTGATGTTGGATTTATGATCATGGGACACCCCTTAAATGCGGGTGGTCTTGTGGGCGGCGAATGCCCATCCCGTGCAAGTAACGCGTGCGACAGGGAGGGACATGAGGATGGCATCAAACAAACATCAGAGCATCAGCAGGTCATCCCCTGCTGATGGAGACGTCTTATTGAACTTGCGTTAAACCCAAAGAGGCTTGCCGACGTGGTGGCAGAGGGACTTTGGCGGGCAGATCAGGCTTGGTCTCCGCCTCAGCGGGTGAGGGCGTGATGACATTGATCAGCTTGTTATAAAACCCATTCTTCTCCTCAGACACGTCTTTCGCCATTTCTTTGCCTGTGCTTTTTTCAAGCGGCTGTGCGGCTGACGGTTGGGCGCGGAAAATATTGCTCAGATCGCTGAAGGTGGCCCCAAACAAAGATGCGCCGGGTTGTTGCTCCGCGGGGGTGTTTTTCGGGGCGGTTGATCCTGCCCCTTTACCCACAGGCGTCGCAGACGCTGTTTTGACTGGCGACACAGCAGATGGTGGTGGGGTTTGTGCGCGCTCTTGCTCCACGGCTGGAGAGGCTGGTGCAGATGTGAGGCTGTTTTGAATCGGGAGGGGCGATGAAGCAGCTATTTGGGAGGCGGCCATTTGCACCGGACGCGCTGTGCCGATAGCTTCGCCTTTATCATTGATGGCGACTTCATGAATCGCATCCAGCGCTTCGGGGCGGCTAACATCGCCCAAATGCGTGTTGATGCGGGCCGATGATCCGGTCACCATCATGCGGTCATCCCCGGCCATGGCAAATTGGCTAGAGCGGAATTTTTCATTCTGGCCACCATCGGCATAGCTCATGCGGATGGCTTGGGTGCCTTTTTCAATCAAGCTTGCCACTTCAATAGCATCTTGCTTTTGCTTGTCTTGCACTGCGCGGGCAAGATCGCTCGGCACGGTTAAAGCAGGGCAGGGATTGGCCGGGTCCAGATGACCAGCGCTCTCCGCATTAAACACATAACGCTGTCCGCAATAATTGATTTTTGGCTCTCGCTTGGTCACCTCAAAATGGTCTGATCCTTCTTTGAGGTTTTTCCAATAGGGCATATTCGGATCATGCCGGAATTTAGCCAGATTTTCTGCGGTCATGTGGAAGGGAAAGGATTGAAACTGAACTGATTTTTGACCTGCATTGAAGGCTTCGCGCATCACGGCATAAATTTCTTCGATTTGCGCATCGGTCATCGCAAAGCATCCACGCGACGAACAGGTCCCATGCACCATAATATCGCCGCCAGAGCGACCCATCGCTTTTTCGAGCGGGTTGGGATAGCCCACATTAAAGGCCAGCCAATAGGAGGAGAAAGGATTCATTTGGCTGGCGGAGACGGTATAAAATCCCTCCGGAACCTGACGGTCACCTTCTTTACGCTTGGGGCCAAGCTGACCCGACCAACGGCAGACCGGATAGGATTTCAACAACACATAATCGCCTTTGCGATCTTGTTTCCAAATCTCGATCTCTGCCTCTTTTTTATAAGCGCGGATCAAAATGGGCGCATTGCGATCTGTTTGTTTTTCAGACATCAGCGCCAAGGTCGCTTGCGGGATCGGGGCGCTGGCACGCGCGGGGGTGCGCTGCGCGGTTTCCACATTGCATCCAGAGAGCAGGCCCGTGATCGCTAACAGACTCAGCGCATGCACCAGACTAAAAGCATGATGAAGCCGAGGCGTGAGAGAGGAGATGACGTGCCTTAACATTTTGGTCATGGATGCAACCTTATTTCCCTGAATGCCGGACTGCATTCAGTCTCTCGGGTTTTTAAGACCACCTTCTTACTCTTTTATTACTAAAAGCCGATTTTGTCATCTTTTCATTGGCTGCGGCAGACCAGCCCTTTGCCCGGCGCAGCGGCCAACGTCCGGCGTCATATAAAAGGGGCAAGCCTTTAGATTTGCTGGATTTTATAGCTTGCGGCCAATGGCCAAAAATTTGTCGGCGCGTTTGCGGCGGATCTCATCGGCCGAAAGACCACGCAGACTACCCAAAGCCTGTTCGATGGCTTTGCCCGCAGCAGCGATGGCGGCATCGCGGTCCCGATGGGCGCCGCCGACCGGTTCGGGAACAATCGTGTCGATAATGCCGAAGCGCAGCAAATCCTGTGCGGTGATTTTCATATTGGTCGCAGCGTCTTGCGCGCGCCCTGAATCCCGCCACAAAATTGAGGCGGAGGCTTCCGGAGAGGCCACTGTATAGATGGAATG
>CAWUMW010000197.1:0-4525 GCA_963923415.1 uncultured Hyphomicrobiales bacterium
GATGCAACCGCTCATCAACCCGAAACGGATGCGGCCTGTATTGCGGAAGCGCGTGGCGGACGTCTGATGCCCGGCGAGGGCGCTCTTTGGTTGCAAGAGCTGATGGCCGTTTTGCCCTCAGACATTCCGATCAGTGTGGAAACACCGCATGCGGGGGATCAGACGCTCAGTGCTTTAGAAAAAGCAACGCGCGGCAAAAAGGCCACCGAGCGTTTTTTAGCGCGCTTAGCGTAAGCCTGCATTGATTTTGTCGAGCATAGATTGCCCCGGCACCAGATCGGCTGTGTTGAGCATATTCAACGGTTGCTCAATCGTATTCAGATTGGCGTGCAGATCTTGCGGATTGGGATCGACATAAAGCAGGCCCGTCACAATTTCTCCATGCGCGGCGCGTTGCTGCATATAGGTCAAGGCGGCAATGCGATCATGCACATCGTAATCATCAGCGATTTTGCGCAACCGCAACCGCGACCCATCATGTTGGGTCACGGTTTCGACGGTACCGGGTTTATAATCCACGGTAATTTCCGAGCGTCCGGTAATGAAGTCTAATCTGTTGAGCGCCTCATTATGCTCGCGGATATAATCAAAGCTTTTGGTTGACCCATCGTGATTGTTAAAGGCCACGCAAGGCGACAGGCAATCAATAAAGGCAGCCCCTTTATGATTAAGGGCGGCTTTGATCAGCGGCACCAATTGGTCTTTGTCGCCGGAAAAGCTGCGGCCGACAAAGGTCGCGCCAAGCTGCAAGGCCATGCCAACCAGATCAATGGCCTCATCTTTGTTCAGCGCACCGCGTTTGGATTTAGCCCCTTTGTCGGAGGTGGCGGAGAATTGCCCTTTGGTCAGTCCATAGACGCCGTTATTGGCAACGATATACACCATATTCACGCCGCGACGCACCGAATGGGCGAATTGGCCCAAACCGATTGAGGCGCTGTCCCCATCGCCAGAAATGCCGAGATAGATCAAATCCTGATTGGCCAAATTGGCGCCCGTCAGCACAGACGGCATCCGTCCATGCACGGAATTAAAACCATGCGAGGCACCAAGGAAATAGGTTGGTGTTTTGGATGAGCAGCCAATGCCTGATAATTTGGCAATCCGATGGGGCGGCAAATCGAGCTCGTAGACAGACCGAATGATCGCAGCAGAAATCGAGTCATGCCCGCAGCCCGCACATAAGGTTGACACCGGTCCTTCATAGTCGCGGCGTGTATAACCCAGGGCGTTTTTTTGCAGCTCAGGATGATGGAATTTAGGTTTGGCCATAAAGGTCATGATCAGGCCCCTTCAAAGCTTGAAATTTTGCTTGAGATTGCATCGGTTACAAAGCCGGCGGTAATGGGCCTGCCATCATAATGAACGATCTTAATCAGTTGGGCGGGATTAAGCTCCAATTCGTTGATCAACAACGACCGCAACTGACCCTCGCGATTTTGCTCCAGCACAAAGGTTTTGTCGTGCTTGGCAATAAAGTCTGCGACTTCATCGCCAAATGGGAAGCCGCGCACGCGCAACCCATCCACATGTAAACCCGCTTGGGCCAGCAGAGCGCTGGCTTCATCCATTGCCGGGCTGGTCGAGCCGTAATAGATCACGCCGTAGCGGGTTGGCTGTTTGGCGCGGGTTTCAAGCGCAGGCGGAACAAGATGGCGCGCGGTATCATGCTTTTTCAGCAAGCGATCCATATTCTCCTGATAGTCATCGCCTTCTTCCGAATAGCGCGCCATGCTGTCTTTGGAGGTGCCGCGGGTAAAAAACGCGCCTTTACTTGGATGCGTGCCGGGATAGGTGCGATAGGGAATGCCATCCCCATCCACATCGAGATAACGGCCAAATTTCTTGCCGGACTCAAGATCCTGTTCATTCATCACTTTGCCGCGATCAAGCTGACGCTTGTCATCCCATGCAAAGGGTTTGGTCAGTCGCTCATTCATGCCGATCTCTAAATCAAGCATGACAAAGACCGGGGTCTGTAAGCGGTCTGCGAGATCAAAGGCCAAAGCCCCGAATTCGAAACATTCATGCGGATCTTCTGGGATCAGCAAGACATGTTTGGTATCTCCATGGCTGGCATAGGCGCAGGACATGATATCGCTTTGTTGCGTGCGGGTCGGCATACCGGTGGAGGGGCCTGCGCGCTGCACATTGAAAATCACCGCCGGAATTTCAGCAAAATAGGCCAGACCGATAAATTCCTGCATCAGTGAAATGCCGGGACCGGAAGTGGCCGTGAAGGAACGTGCGCCATTCCACGCCGCGCCAATCACCATGCCGATAGAGGCCAATTCGTCCTCGGTCTGCACAATCGCAAATTTGTTGCGGCCGGTTTCCTTGTCGATGCGCAATTTCGCGCAATAGCTTGCAAAGCCTTCCGCCAATGAGGAGGAGGGCGTGATGGGATACCAAGCGCAAACCGTTGCGCCGCCATAAACCGCCCCAAGCGCAGCGGCGGTATTGCCGTCAACAAAAATCCGGTCGCCAACGCTGGAGGCGGCCCGCACTTTGATGGCGACGGGATTATCGAGATGGGTTTTAACCCAGTCAAAGCCCATGGTGAGGGCTTGGATATTGGCGGATACCAATTTTTCCTTGCCCTTGAATTGTTCAGAAAACAGCCCTTCAATGGCTTTGGTGTCGAGGTCAAGCAAAGCCGCCAAAGCACCCAATCCAATAATGTTTTTGAACAATTGGCGTTGGCGTGGATTTTCATAGGCGTCATTGCTCATCTGCGTGAGCGGGACGCCTATGACCGTGATATCATCACGGAATTTGTTGGGCGGGATATGCCGTGTGTTGTCATAAAATAAATAGCCGCCCGGCTCCAGTGACGCGAGATCTTGATCCCATGTCTGCGGGTTCATGGCGACCATGATGTCGCAGGTATCGCCTCGCGCTGCCAGATGTCCAGCTTCCGAAACACGGACTTCATACCATGTCGGCAAGCCTTGAATATTGGAAGGAAAGATATTGCGCGGTGTCGCGACCACGCCCATCCGTAAAACGGTTTTGGCAAATAGCGCATTGGCGCTCGCAGATCCTGATCCGTTCACATTGGCAAATTTAATGACGAATTCATTGGTGCTGCTGATTTTGGCAGGGGGGCTTATTTTGTGCAGCATGCGGCCCCCGCTTGTGCGACGTTAATCAATGTATGTTCCATATCCCAGGCTCCGGTCGGGCACCGCTCGGCACATAGGCCGCAATGCAGACACACATCCTCGTCCTTGACCAGAATATTGCCTGTCTTCAGACCGTTTGCGATGTAGAGGTCTTGCGTTAGATTATGCGAAGGGGCATTCAGCCGCTGCCTCAGATCGGGCTCCTCACCATCTTGGGTGAAGGTGATGCAATCGACCGGACAGATATCAACACAGGCATCGCATTCGATGCACAGCGTATGATTGAAGACTGTTTGCACATCGCAATTTAAGCAGCGTTGCGCCTCGCGCCAGGCCAGACTGTCATCAAAACCGAGTTCCACTTCAGCGCGGATGTTTTTCAAAGCGATGGCTGTGTCTTGATGCGGAACAGCCGTCCGCAGACTGGCAGAAATCGCATTGTCATAGCTCCACTCATGGATCCCCATTTTTTGGCTGGTGATCGTCATCTGCGTTGATGGGCGCTCGCGCACATCCGCACCTTGGCAGAATTGATGAATGGAAATGGCCGCTTGATGGCCATGCGCCACCGCCCAAATGATATTCTTGGGGCCAAAAGCCGCATCGCCACCAAAAAACACTTTGTCGAGTGTGGATTGGAAGGTGGTTTCATCGACAATCGGCATATCCCAGCGCTCATCAAATTGAAGCCCGATATCCCGTTCGATCCACGGAAAGGCATTTTCTTGCCCCACCGCAATGATCACATCATCACATTCAAAATAAGGATCAGCTTCGCCTGAGGGCACCAAGTTGCGTCGCCCTTTGGCATCATATTCGGCTTTGACCTTTTCAAAGGTCATGCCGACCAATTTGCCATTCTCGTGATGGAAGGATTTGGGAACCAGATAATTGAGGATCGGGATATCTTCCCGGATCGCATCCTCTTTTTCCCATGGGGAGGCTTTCATCTCCTCATAGCCGGAGCGCACGATCACTTTGACATCCTCGCCGCCGAGTCGGCGTGCAGACCGACAACAATCCATCGCCGTATTGCCGCCCCCCAACACAATCACCCGTTTGCCGATGCTTTGCACATGCTCAAAGGATACATTGGCCAGCCAGTTGATGCCGATATGGATGTTAGCGCTCGCCTCCTGACGGCCGGGGATCTGCAAGTCACGCCCTTTAGGAGCGCCAGTGCCAACAAAAATGGCATCAAATTGGTCATGCAGCAGGGCTTTGAGGCTGTCGACGCGTTGGCCTAACCGAACCTCTGGACCAAGCGCCGTGATATAACCCATTTCCTCATCCAGCACTTCTTCCGGCAGGCGGAATTTTGGAATTTGGGTGCGGATCATACCACCGGTTTTTTTCTCACCGTCAAAAATAACCAGATCATATCCCAACGGAGCTAAATC
>CAWUMW010000198.1:0-4475 GCA_963923415.1 uncultured Hyphomicrobiales bacterium
GTGTATCGCAAGCCGCTGATCTGGTCGGACGAACTGGCCTCTATCTTGTTTTTATGGTTGGCCATGATGGGGGCGGTGGTTGCTTATCAACGCTCAGAGCATATGCGGATGTCCGCTCTGATCAGTTTGGCCTCGCCGATGCGCCGCGCTTTTTTCGAGGCTTTTGCTTTAGCAACCGGCATTGTGTTTTTGGGCCTCGTCATCCATCCAGCCATTGAATATGCGCTCGATGAGATCATGATTGTTACGCCAGCTTTAGAAATTCCGAATATCTGGCGGGCGATTGCTCTGCCCATCGGGATCAGCCTGATGTTGCTGATTGGGTTGATGCGCATGGGGCGGGCGCATGGAGCCAAATTGATGGCGCTGTCCTTTGCGGTGGCCTTTGTGGTCGGTGCGGGACTTTATGGGGCGAAGCCACTGCTGATGGCGATGGGCAATTATAAGCTGATTGTCTTTTTCGTATTTTTGGTGGGCGCTTTGGTTTTGTCCGGGGCACCGATTGTGTTCGCGTTCGGGCTTGGCACTTTTGCGTTTTTGGCCATTACGACGCGGACACCGCTGACAGTCGTTGTCTCTCGTATTGATGAGGGCATGAGCCATATTATTTTGCTCTCCGTGCCGCTGTTTGTGTTTTTGGGGCTGTTGATTGAAGTCAGCGGCATGGCGCGAGCCATGGTGAATTTTCTGGCCAGTCTGATCGGTCATTTGCGCGGCGGTTTGTCCTATGTCTTGCTGGCAGGCATGTATTTGGTGTCGGGTATTTCGGGATCAAAAGCTGCGGATATGGCAGCGATTGCGCCGGTTCTGTTCCCTGAGATGAAAAAGCGGGGCGAGAAATCTGGCAATCTTGTCGCTTTATTATCAGCCTCGGGTGCGATGTCGGAAACCATTCCACCGTCGCTGGTTTTAATTACCATCGGTTCGGTGACAGGGGTTTCGATTGCGGGCTTATTTACCGGTGGTTTGATGCCTGCCATGGTGTTGGCCATTGCTCTGTGTGTGATTGTTTGGTGGCAAACCCGCCATGATGATTTATCGGGTGTGCGCCGCGCCACAATGGCAGAAATTTTGTCCACTTTTCTGATCGCCTTGCCGGGGATAGCCTTGCCGTTCTTGATCCGCGCAGCGGTGGTTGAAGGTGTTGCAACCGCCACGGAAGTCTCCACCATCGGCATTGTCTATGCTTTGATTTATGGAGTGATTGCCGCTTTCGTTTTTCGAGAAAAAATCGAATGGGGGCGGATGGGACCGATTTTGGTTGAAACCGCGTCTTTGTCTGGTTCGATCCTGATTATCATCGGAGCGGCCACGGCGATGGCATGGGCGTTGACCCAATCTGGTTTCTCGCGTGAATTGGCCGCAGCGATGGCTCGGTTGCCGGGCGGCGCGGACGCTTTTATGGCGGTCTCGGTGGTGGCCTTTATTGTGCTCGGATCCGTTTTGGAAGGCATTCCCGCCATTGTTTTATTTGGCCCTCTGTTATTCCCGATTGCGCGGCAACTGGGAATTCATGAGGTGCAATATGCCATGGTGGTGATTTTGGCGATGGGGATTGGCCTGTTCGCCCCGCCCTTTGGGGTCGGCTATTATGCGGCTTGCGCCATTGGCCGTGTTGATCCGGCGGAGGGCATCAAACCGATCTGGCCTTATCTGGCTGCTTTGGTGATCGGTTTGATTGTTGTCGCCGCTGTGCCGTGGTTCTCCATCGGCTTTTTGTAAGATCGAGCGCCGTTTAATAAACGGCGCGTCCACCTGACAGATCAAACACAGCACCGGTTGAGAAGGCGCAATCCTCGCTGGCAAGCCAGCTAATGAGGGCGGCGGCTTCCTCGACTTGTAAAAAGCGGTTCATCGGAATTTTCGACAGCATGAAATCAATGTGTTCTTGTTTCATTTGATTGAAAATTTCGGTCTTGGCAGCCGCGGGTGTTACGCAATTCACTAAAATATTGGAGGTCGCCAATTCTTTGCCCAAAGATTTGGTCAGCCCGATCAGTCCCGCTTTGGAAGCAGAATAGTGGGAGGCATTGGGATTGCCGTCTTTACCGGCGATCGAGGCGATATTGATAATCCGCCCATAGTTCTTTTTGAGCATTTCCGGCACCACAGCGCGGCAGGTCAGATAAGGGGCAATGAGATTAACCTCGATCACGCGCCGCCACACATCCGGTTCCAGCTGCCACAAAGGTGCATTGCCGCCTGTAATACCGGCATTGTTAACGAGAATGTCGATCTGCCCATGGCGGGTGATCGCGGCTGCGGTGGCCTGCGCCACGGCTGTTTCGGAGGTCAGCTCGACCAGATCAAAGGACGCGCCCGCGCCAAGGCTTTGCACGGCTTGTTCGGCGGCCTTTTGATCCACATCCCACAGGATGATCTTGGCACCAGAGGCGCGCATGCGCTCGGCGGTGGCGTAACCGATGCCACGGGCACCGCCTGTAATCACGGCAACTTTATTGTGAAGGTCAATGGTGTTCATGAGCGTTGGGGTCCTTTATAGCGGGCGTCTTTGACGAGCAGGGATCACGCCTTGAGATCAAAGCGGAGGGCCCAGATTGGCTCTTTTACCCGTTTGGCAGGGCAGCATGCAAGCGATGTCACCGGGATCCTGGTCTGGGCGCTTGGCAAAGCCTCGGAAGTGGATCAGGATGGGTCCATGAAGCCCATGTATCATGATTTGCATACGTTGCGTCTTTTTGCCGCCATTTGTCATAGCGGCAGTGTGAGTAAAGCGGCGGCCCAATTGAATATGGCCGTTTCTGCGGCCAGTCGGCGGTTGCGCTTGTTAGAAGAAGAAGTGGGTGCCACGCTGGTGGTGCGGCAGGCGCATGGAGTCGAACCCACGATGGCGGGGGCAACTGCTTTACGCTATGCGGAGACGGTGCTGCGTCTATCGGATGGCTTATCCGCCAGCATGCGCGAATTTCAAGAAGGTGTGCGTGGGCGTGTGCGGGTCTGTGCGTCAAGCTCGGCTTTGGTACATCGGCTGGCCAATGATCTGGCGCATTTTTCAAAAGCCAACCCAGAAATTCGGATTGATCTTGAAGAATTGACTTCGGTTGACACCATCGCCTTTTTGGGGCGTGGGCAAACCGATTTGGGGGTCTTTATTCGTGGCGTCAATACGCATGGTTTGATCACCTATCCCTATGCTCAGGATAGGCTGGCGCTAGCTGTGCGCAAAGATCATCCTTTGGCTGGTCAGGCGCGCGTTAAATTCGCTCAAATCCTCAATGAGGATTGGGTAGCGCTGGAAGTGTCTTCCGCTATTTACCGTTTAATCAATGAGCGCGTGCGCGAATTGGGGCAAGTGCTGAAAATTAGGGTGCAGGTGCGCAGTTTCGAGGTGATGTGCCAGATGATCCAATATGGATTGGGTGTCGGGATCATGCCGGGCGATGCTTTGCGTCCGATGGCGAGCGCTCTGGATTTATGTCTGGTCCCGCTCGATGAGATTTGGGCCGTGCGCCATATCGATATCGGCATTCCAGCAGGGGCGGACATCACCCAACCCTTGCACAGACTACTGAAAGCGCTGATCCCTGAGATGGGCAATGGTGTTGCTGACTTTCCCGGCACTGCGCTGGGAGGGATTGAGCGCAATCAAGCTTTCTAATAAATCGAAATCAGACTACAGTCTTTTCTTGTTTCTATTAACCTTGAGATCAGTACTCTGTAGTTGCTGGGCCAGTGTGGGAGTTTGGACGTGCCAATCAGTTTACCCTTGTCCGAAGATTATCAAGATTTGCGCGAAGCGGTGCGGGCACTTTGTGCGCGCTTTGATGGCGCCTATTGGCGGGCTATTGATGAAGAGCGCGGCTATCCAGAGGCATTTGCGCAAGCCTTGACCGAAGCGGGTTGGCTGGCGGCTCTGATCCCGGAAGCTTATGGCGGTGCGGGTCTGGGTTTGACGGAAGCCTCCATCATTATGGAAGAGATTAATCGCTCGGGCGGCAATTCAGGGGCCGTGCATGGGCAGATGTATAATATGAGCACGTTGTTGCGGGCTGGTTCTGAGGATCAGAAAAAGCGCTATTTGCCACAAATTGCTGCGGGTCAGTTGCGCTTGCAATCGATGGCGGTGACCGAGCCGACCACCGGCACTGACACCACCAAGCTCAAGACGACCGCGGTCAGACGCGGGAATCATTTTGTGTTGAATGGGCAAAAGGTCTGGACCTCGCGTGTTCAACATTCGGATTTGATGTTGGTCTTGGCGCGCACCACACCCCTTGATCAGGTGAAAAAGAAGGCGGACGGTCTGTCGGTTTTTCTGGTCGATATTAAGGATGCGATGGGGCGGGGCATGACGGTTCGGCCAATCCGCAATATGGTCAATCACGAAACCAATGAAGTGTTTTTTGATGATCTGGAAGTGCCGGCTGAAAATCTAATTGGCGAGGAGAATAAAGGCTTCCGTATCATTTTATCGGGCTTGAATGCGGAACGTGTGTTGATTGCCGCTGAATGTA
>CAWUMW010000199.1:0-4444 GCA_963923415.1 uncultured Hyphomicrobiales bacterium
TCGGTGGTTGAACTGGGCTGGTCAACGCGTCGCCCCCGCAGCACCTATCTTGATCTTGTCACCCGCTCGATCAATCAGGGCGCTTCCGTCAAGCGCAGCGCGTCCGGCGCTTTGGGGATGACACATGTCGCCATAGGCCGCACCGATTGTTATGCGGAAGTGCATATTAATTCATGGGATGTGGTGGCGGGTCTGGTGATTGCCCAAGAGGCAGGAGCGCGGTGCAATGCCTATGCGTCGGGGGATTGGGTTCATAACGGCAATCCGATCTTATGTGCGCAGCCGCATCTTTATGATGCGTATCACACTTTGTTTTATCCTTATTTTGATTAAAAAGAGAGAGGCGCATCCCCTCTTGTGGTTTCGTGCGCGCTTTGCTTAATGTCCGCGCACAATCAAAATAGCAAATAAGATTGTTAAGGTAATATCAAAAGACAGAATCAGCAGAAAAATTGTCCAGAAGGGGAAGCTTTCTTCAACGCTCAGTCCCAGATCGCGCTTAAACAGAAAACGTTTCAGAAAGTCCATCGCCAACACTCCTTACGCACGCACGCTACACTAACTCAGAGGGAATGAGAGGCTCATTCAGACAACGCGGTTTATTCTTTTATGGTTGTGTCTCGAAGTTTTCACTGTGTCAATGGCTCTCTCGCACCGTCTCAAAGCTTGACAGCGCCTTTTATAAGCCGGATGGATAGAGAATGGATTTAACGCGGTTTTTCTCTCATTTTGTCCCATCCCGTTTTTTGGGAGGGGCGGTTTTATGCCTGGTTTTGCTGGGCAGCGGGTGCCAATCGGTTCAAGATCTGTCCTTGAAAAAAATCAGCGACAACACCTATCAAGTCACCGCGAGTGATGAGACGGATCAGGACGCCAATGCCAACGCCCTTGCTCTGGCAACCCGCTTTTGCCAAGGACTGGGTCTGCAAAGCCAGACGGTCAGCGGTGAATCGAGCATGGTGCAATCGGTTCATACATTTTTGCTGACCTTTCATTGTGTTTAAAAAGTCAGCGTAGTGTTGATCGATTGTTGGTGTTTTAAGGGCGATTTTTAATCTCGTTGAGCGCTTCCACCAAGCGTTCCATATTTTCATTCATGGCGATCAGGGTCGAGAGCACGCCCATGATCAGCACATAGCCAATCCAGATAGCAATGATCAAAATAACAAAGCTTTCTTTTGGCATGCCGAATTGAGCCAGCATGCCATCATATTTGCGTGCATTGTCACTAAAATAAATCAACGTGATACCGCCTAACCCGATCAGCACAATGGCATGGACGAAGGCAATCAAAGAGGCAAACGTACTGGCAATCAAGCGGTTCATCATAAGTCCTGACGCGTGAGACGATAAAAAATCAAGTGGAGAAGGGGGGTGATCCGTGCGGTTAGCGCAACATCCGCGTATCGCCGCACACGGAGACATCTTGTCCTGAAATGGTTTTCCCATAAGGAGATGCCAAAAACACAATTTGCTTGGCGATGTCATTCGGATCCACAAATTGCTTGATCGAGACGCCGGAGAATAACTGTTCGGTCATCTCCTCATGCGACAGATTGAGGCTGCGTGCTTTATTGGCGATAACGCTTTGAATGCGTGGTCCATCCACGAGGCCGGGGCAAATGGCATTCACCCTTATCCCGAATTCACCCAATTCCGCCGAGAGCGCTTTGGTCAATCCAATCACGCCCCATTTTGCCGCTGCATAAGGCGAGCGAAGCGGAAAACCATGTTTGCCAGCTTGGCTGGACAGATTGGTCATGCTGGGATTGGCGGAGCGTTTGAGCAGGGGCACCGCCAAACGGGCGCAATTAAATTGTCCGGTCAGATCGACCGCCAAGCAGCGGTCCCAGTCTTCGACGCTGATTTCATCCACGCGGCCAGTAGGCCCGGCAATGCCTGCATTATTGATCAGGCAATCAAGTCCCCCCATCTGGTGGTCCACAGTCTTGAACAGATCATCGACCTGCGCGCGGTCGGAGACATCGCACAAAGAGGCGGTGATCGCGGGATCCTGAGCGGTCAGGGCCTGCATGGCTTTTTCATCGACATCGCAAATATGCACCCGGGCCCCTTCCGCCCGGAAGGCCAGTGCCGTTGCCCGGCCAATTCCATTGGCACCCGCCGTGATCAACACACGCAAGTCTTTGATCTGCATATCCATGGGTGGGGTCCTTTATGGGTTGGGCGATTGGACGCCTTTAATTGAATGGGTCTGCGTCCGGAGCGGGCGGGCCCGCTCGTTTCTGCACGGCTTAGGGTCAGATCTCATTCATTTAAATGAATGAGATCTGACCCTAGATCATATCTCCCTGTTGGCACTGTTGCAAAGTCGTGCATATTGCTCATAGTAAAAAACAAAGCAGGGACGTGTCGGGGAGGGGTATTGTGACCAAAATTGCAATTATCGGATCGGGATTGATCGGGCGAGCTTGGGCAACGGTTTTTGCCACCCATGGTTTTGAGGTGGCGCTACATGACCAAACCGTGGAAATCGCGCAAACCGCGCATGGTCATATCCGCAAAAACCTTGATGATTTGGCCCGTCACGGGCTGATTAAAGACAAAAAACAGGCCTATGCGCGCATTCGCGTGGCGCATGATCTGGCCGATGCCTTGCAAGGTGTGGCTTTAGCGCAGGAAAATGGCCCCGAAACGCTCGAAGCAAAACGCGCTTTATTTGATGAAATGGATCAGCTCGCCCCTAAATCTGCCATTTTGGCCTCCTCGACTTCCTTTATTGAGGCGTCCCGCTTTTCCAAAAAATTGGCAGGTCGGCATCGGATGTTGGTGGCCCATCCCGTCAATCCCCCGCATTTGGTGCCGATTGTCGAATTAGCCCCCGCGCCATGGACCGATATGGCGGTGGTGATGAAGGCCAAGAAGCTTTATGAGCGGGCCGGACAGGTGCCGATTATCTTGAAGAAAGAAAGCCCGGGCTTTGTTCTGAATCGATTGCAAGCTGTTTTGCTGGGGGAAGCTTTTCGTCTGGTCGGTGAGGGCGTGGTCAGTCCGCAAGATTTGGATAAGACAATCCGGGATGGATTGGGTCTGCGCTGGGCCTTTATGGGGCCTTTCGAAACGATTGAGCTCAATGCGCCGGGCGGCATTCCGGATTATTGCGGGCGCTTTGGAAAATCCTTGCAGGATATGATCAAAGGTGCCGGAGAGGGCAAACCGTTTGGGAAAAAGACCGTGCAAAAGGTCATGGATGCTTGGGCCGGTGAACAATCAGCAGATCGGGTGCAAAAACTCAGCCTGTGGCGGGATGGCCGTTTGGCCGCTCTAAAAGCACATAAGTTAAAAGCTCAACGTAAACCAAGTTAACAAGAAGGGTTCAGTCGATGTCAAAAAATCGCAAGGTGATAATTACCTGCGCTGTGACGGGTGCCATTCACACACCGTCTATGTCCCCTTATCTGCCGGTCACCCCGGACGAGATTATTGATGCTGCGATTGGTGCTGCGGAAGCAGGGGCGGCGTTGGTGCATGTGCATGCCCGCGATCCGCAAAACGGCAAGCCCGATCAAAGCCCGGAAGCGTTTGAACCTTTTTTACGGGTGATCAAGCAACGTTCGAATTGCGTGATCAATATCACCACCGGCGGCTCGCCGCATATGAGTGTTGAGGAGCGGTTGCGCCCGTGTGCGGTTTTCAAACCCGAAGTGGCCTCGTTGAATATGGGTTCGATGAATTTCGGACTTTATCCGATGTTGGGCCGTTTTAAAGAGTTCAAGCATGATTGGGAGCGCCCTTATTTGGAAGCGTCCAAAGAGCGCATTTTCAAAAACACTTTTCAGGATATTGAAAATATTCTGGCGGCCTGTGCGGAAAACAATACGCGTTTTGAAATTGAATGTTATGACATTGGCCATCTTTATACATTGTCGCATTTTGCTGATCGCGGCTTGATCAAACCACCTTTCTTTGTGCAATCCGTGTTTGGAATTTTGGGTGGAATTGGCGCTCATCCTGAAGATGTCATGCACATGAAACGCACGGCGGACCGGTTATTTGGATCTGATTATCACTGGTCGGTTTTGGGTGCAGGCCGCAATCAATTGCCGATTGCCACCATGGCCGTTTCCATGGGCGGTAATTTGCGTGTGGGTCTTGAGGACTCGCTTTGGATCGGTGCGGGCCAATTTGCCAAGAGCAATGCTGATCAAGTGCGCAAAGCGCGTCAGATTGTCGAAGGCATGGGGCTTGAATTGGCCACACCGGATGAGGCGCGCGCGATGCTGCAACTCAAAGGTGGCGATAAAGTCAATTTCTAATCGCCCCTGTTCTTGCTGATTACGAAATGCGAGCCTTACTGTTTCGTTTTATTCCGAAAAGGTTGATCGATAGGTGGCGCACGGTTCGTGATCAGTAACAAATGAGGGGGGCGATCACGCCTCCTTTTTAAGGGGGCGTTCTTGGTTATTTGAGGGCTGAGAAGGCC
>CAWUMW010000200.1:0-4430 GCA_963923415.1 uncultured Hyphomicrobiales bacterium
ACAAAAGCGCATCAATCAACAAAAAACCTGTAAGGGTCGGAGGCAGGACCAAATCAGGGGCCAAACGACCGATAAAAGGAAAGAGCGGGATCAGCACCCCCAAAAACAAAATCAATAAAATGGCCCATAGAAATTCTGGGATCGCCATCATAATGGTTGTTGAGCCATCGAGCACAAATTCGCCCCAGCGATCGCGCAAGATGAACATGGCCAACCCACCTGCCACACCCACAACAACACCCAATGCAAAACCGAAACTCACCAATTCAAGCGTAGCAGGAAGGGCTTTGACTAATAATTCCATCACGGGTCTGCGAAAGAAAATAGATCCACCCAAATCACCCTGACAGACTTTCCCCATCCAAATCACATATTGCTCAAACAGCGAGCGGTCCAGACCAAAGGCTGCACGCAACTGATCATAATCTTGTTGTGTCGCACCGGGTGGCAAGGACATAGCAATGGGATCAGCCGGCAGCAAACGCAGGATGACAAAAACCAGTGCCGAAACGCACAACAAAATCGGCACCGCCAAAAAGGCCCGCCGGATCAGTAATTGGAGCGCAAGAAAAACCATATCAACCCAAATGAACGGGCCGTGCAAGCACGGCCCGGCATGATTACGATTTCAACGAATAGGTTTGCGGCAATATATGCCCATTCACATGTTTGACGATATTGACTTGATTGCTATGCACAACCGTCTTGACCGTTTGCAACAAAGGAATGGTAAAGCCACGTTCTGCTGCAAATTGGTGGACAGCCTGATATCCGGCCAGACGTTTTGCCTCATCGGTTTCTGTTAACAAAGGCTGAACCTTAGGGGCCAATTCATCAGATTTAAACGCTGAGAAAATTGATTTAGGATCAAGCAAATAGCCTCCATAAAATTCAGGCTCCGCGGCTGCATTGCCCCATGAATAGAGGGTCGCTTCCGGCAAAGTGCCAGCCCGTAAGCGCTCTTGATAGACCGAGGTTTCAATGGCCTCCAATTCGGCTTCAATGCCAACCTTTTTCCACATCTGCACCAAAGCGCGCGCCATATCAAAATCATTTGGAAACACACCATTGGTGGAAGCCAATTTGATCTTTAACGGCTTATCAGGACCAAAGCCCAATTCTTTTAACAAAGCCGTGGCACGAGCCGGATCATATTTAAATTCGAAGCCTTTGGGATAACCCGGTGACCCCAAAGCCGCCGGCACCGAAATAACCGGTGCGACGCCGCCAAACAAAGCTTTGGAAATAGCCGCCTTATCAATGGCGTGATGAGCCGCCAAGCGCGCTTTATCATCAGCAAAGCCGCCATTTTTGGTGATTTGCAGCAACATAATATCAGTGATCGGATAGATGCTGGCTGTAACACCCGGCTGTCCGCCCAAACGCTGCGCCTCGCGGATCGGCACATCAACGGCCACGTCAATGCGCTTGGATTCAAAGGCTGCAACACGGGCCGTTGGATCACGAATAAATTCAATGGTCACATGTTTGATTTTCGGCGCGCCGCCCCAATAGGTTTCATTGGCTTCCAGCACCAAACGGGCTCCTTGCTGATATTCAACAAATTTATAGGGCCCTGTACCAATCGGTTTTTTGGTGAACTCTTCGACGCCCACTTTTTCAAGATAGGCTTTGGGAACAACAAAGCTGCAAAAGAAATAGAGCCACGCGACAGCTGAGGGCATCGGCTCAGAAAATTTCATAATGACTTTACTGGCGCTTGGTGTTTCAATCGCTACCAATTTACGCCAGATAAAGGATGTATCGAGTTTGCGTCCACCTTGCGGAACAGGCTGCTGCTGGCGCTCAAAGAAAGAATATTTAAAATCTTCCGAGGTCATTTTGCTGCCGTCATGGAATGTTACATCCGTGCGCAAATCCAATTCGAGAGTCTTGGGATCGGTAAAAGCATATTTGGTGATCAAAGCCGGTTTGGGGGAGGCATTTTCATTTTGCGCCAAGGGTTGATCAAAAACGGTTTTGTATATCGATTGTGCCGCTGCCAAGGTGCGTGCATTGGGATCCCATGTCGGCACATCAGCCGAAAAACCGATTGTCAACTGTCCTTTTTTGGCCGCCTGCGCTAACACGCTGTCGGGCAAGCCCAAACTGCTCAACGCCGCCGCCCCTGAGCATAATTTCATGAAGTCTCTGCGATTAAAATCTGCCTTAAAATGTGTCATGCCGTTTTTCCCCTTTTGTGTTTCCTGCTCTTTTGTCGCAGTCCGACTGCGTGACCTGCCTTTATACGAATTTAAGCGCAGGTCTTATGATGACGTGCGTTCGGTTAATCGTGCTGTGTTTCATCAACCAGCGCAAGAACCCGCAACGGACTTCCAGACCCATCCGCAATTTTGAGTGGCGCGGCAATCAAGATAGCCCCTGTTGCAGGCAATTGATCGAGATTGCATAGGCTTGCCAAACCAAATTTATTGGATCCATGCATGAGGGCATGGGCTGGAAAGGGAGGCTCAAAAGAAAAGGCCTGCCCCGCATCGGTGCCGACCGCTTCCACGCCCCAGCCATTGATATCCCGCTCTTCAACCAAAAAGCGGACCGCATCCGCATTCGGGCCTGGTACATGCGGCCCATCTTCCCGCATATTCAAAAACAAATGCGGATCCGTCCGTTTAGACCAATCCGACCGCATCAAAACCCAAGCCCCTTTGGGAATTTTTCCGTGCTCTTTTTCCCATGCCAAAATATGTTTGGGTGTTAACAAAAACCGCTCATCTTTGGCGCATTGTTTTGACACATCGATTACGCAGGCTTCAGCCATGAACCGTTGCGGATCAACCGTATCGGTCGCCCCGTCTTGTAAATCACGCCCCGTAATCCAATGGACCGGCGCATCAAAATGCGTTCCTGTATGCTCACCACAGGCAAAATTATTCCAGTACCACGCCGGTCCTTTGTCATCATAGCGCGAGATTTGCTCAAGCGAGAACGGCTTAGTCGGCGCCATCGGAGGCGGCAACTGGATCACTGGCGTGGCCGGATGCAAGGTTTGTGTCAAATCAACAATTCTGATTTCACGTTTCAAAACGGCCTTGGCCAATTTTTTCAATAAGGATTTACTCATTCTCCATCCTCCCCTTCACTCCACCCTCTCAAAAGATCCGTCCCGGGCTCATCACACCGTGCGGATCAAGGGCTTGTTTCATGGCTTTCATCACACTCAATTCAGCGTCAGAGCGGCACAAACTCAGATAGGCGCGCTTCGACCGCCCGATACCATGTTCAGCGGAGACCGAACCCGACACCGCCGCCACATGGCGATAAACCAAATCTTCAATCGCATGTTTGACCGCATCATTGAGACCGTCAACCGCCATAATCATATGCAGATTGGAATCAGCCAAATGCCCAAAGGTGACGTTGATTGCCTGCGGCCAGTGCTGCGCCACATCCTGTTTGATCCGCGCCACCGTCTCTTCAAAGCAACCAATCGGCAAGGAGACATCAAACCCAATCAAGGGAGGCAAACAGCGCCCATATTCATAAGGACTTTCTCGATAGGCCCATAGCCGCGCGCGGTCCTTTTCCGATTGAGCGATGATCGCATCCTCGATCAATCCCTCTTCGGCGAACGCACCGAGCACGGTGACAAATTGCTCTTGGTCAGCAGCCTGCCCGGTGGTTGGTACCTCAAGCAGAACACATAACGGATAAGAGCGGGCAAAGGGCTGCGCCAAACCGATCCGCTCCACCGCCACCGAGAGGAAATCATCCCACATGGCTTCAAACACCAACAAGCCGCCCGGCAGTCTGCGCTCTGCCTCACGCAATAAACGAATGGCCGCCGGCAGTGAGGGCAAGGCCAACAAAGCAGTTTGAATGGCTTGCGGCTTGGGCCGCAAAGCCAAAACGGCGCGTGTTACAATGCCCAATGTCCCTTCCGATCCGATCATCATCTGGGTCCAGTCATAACCGGAATTGTTTTTGAGCATTTTATTGAGCGACGACACGATGCGGCCATCTGCCAGCACCACCTCAAGTCCCAAAACATTTTGACGGGTCATGCCATAGCGCAACACCTGATTGCCCCCGGCATTGGTGGCAATCGTGCCGCCAATCGTACAACTGCCGCGCGCTCCTAAATCAACGCCATATAAAAATCCATGCGCATCCGCAGCGCTTTGCACGCTCACCAAAGGCGTACCAGCCAGCACCGTCATGGTTCCCGCTTGCGGATCAATCTCCTCGATCCCCACCATGCGTTCGAGAGACACGGCAATTTCATCCCCGCCCGGATGCGCCGCTTTGACCAGTCCCGTCAATCCTCCTTGCGGAACCACAGCCTGATGATGCGCATGACAGAGCGATAAAACCAGCGCCACCTCTTGTGATGTGCGTGGCAATAGCAGCGCCCGTGGACAGGTTGCAGGGGCGCGGGACGCATCCTGACGATTGCGGGCCGGAATTGCCTC
>CAWUMW010000201.1:0-4429 GCA_963923415.1 uncultured Hyphomicrobiales bacterium
CGGATATGACCGAAGAACTTGCGAACGCGCTTCCGTGCGGTGAAGGTCTGGACCATCTCGTTCCTCGTTCTCATGCGCACCCGCCCCTAATGGAACCGATCGAAGAAAGGCTGAACCTTTTCGATCCTCTGCTCCCGAACACACCCCTATGGCCTGCCCGGACGGGTCGCTCAAATGTCTGTCGCAAATCCATCATGACAACCTGTCTATACAATCAGGCCCCATGACGACGAAACGGCCCCGGGAACAAAGGCCCCGGAACCGCACATTCAGCGGTTTAAAAAAACCATGGCATCACGCATAGGCGTGTGCTTTCCGAACTTATTTAAGCTCGACCTTAGCGCCAACTTTTTCAAGCGCTTCTTTGATCTTGTTGGCTTCGTCTTTGCCAACGCCTTCTTTCAGCGGCTTGGGAGCAGCTTCAACGAGGTCCTTGGCTTCTTTCAAGCCGAGACCGGTGATGCCACGCACTTCTTTAATCACTTCGATTTTCTTGTCGCCAGCTGAAGCGAGAACAACCGTAAATTCGGTTTGCTCTTCAGCTGCAGCAGCACCACCACCAGCAGCCGGAGCCGCAGCAACAGCCACAGCAGCCGCAGCAGACACGCCCCACTTATCTTCGAGCATCTTTGCGAGCTCTGCTGCTTCCAAAACAGTCAAAGCAGACAGGTCGTCCACGAGCTTGTTGAGATCAGTCATTGTATAACAATCCTTGTTGAGTAGGTTCGAACCGAACCGTTAAAATTATTAGCCTTAGGCTGCATCTTTGTTGGCATAAGCTCCGAACACGCGTGCAAGCTTGGCTGCAGGCGCCGTGGAAAGCTGGGCAATCTTGGTGGCTGGTGCTTGCAGCAAGCCAATCAAAGTACCGCGCAATTCATCGAGCGAAGGCAGTGTGGCAAGTGCCTTAACCGCATTCGCGTTCAGAGAGGTCGCTCCCATCGCTCCACCAAGGATCACGAGCTTTTCGTTCACCTTAGAAAATTCGACAGCGACCTTCGGAGCCGAAACCGGGTCCGTGCTGTAAGCCAGCAAGGTCGGGCCCTTCAAAAGACCCGAAATGGTTGCGGCATCCGTGCCTTCAAGAGCAATTTTGGCTAAGCGATTTTTTGCGACCTTCACACTGGCGCCAGCTTGCTTCATCTGCGAACGCAGCTTCTGCATGTCGGCGACCGTGAGGCCAGCATAATGCGCAACGACCACCACGCCTGATGTTTTAAAAACATCGTTCAGCGTGCCGACCAGTTCGCGTTTTGCCGCTTTGTCCACGGGCTCTCTCCGGTTGGCAGGGACAACATGTCCCGCCGGTTGCACTGATACCGACGCTCGATCAAAGAGCCTCAAGAGACCCTTCAAGCTAAACGCCGGCGCTTCCGACGTTCCTGTCCCCGGCTCAACCCCTCAGGGTGGGACCGGTCATGGTTCGAACCGCTTCGGATCAAAGATCCGATCATCGGTCTTCTCCGTCTGTGCAGGCCCAAATGGCTTAATTTCCCTCAAGTTGAACACCAAACGGCCTTCAAAATCAGGTAAAACCTGCAGTCTCGGACAGGACATAGCCGACAGGGCGGGCGATTGCTCCCCCACCTTGGCGGCCCATCCGACTTGTAAACAAGCCGAAAAACAAACACCCACACAGGCAAGCCCGCATGGGTTATAGGTCGCTTTCTTTACCCCGCCTTGAAGCATCTGCCAAGGGGCAAGCCGCAAATTTTCCAAAAAAAGTATAAAAACCTAGCCGGAAATAAAAATCCGGACCTTTTTAGAGGCCCGGATTGAATTTTTTGGACATCGTCTGTCCCGACTCACTCAGCCATTCACGGAGGACAAATCCACTTTCACACCCGGACCCATGGTCGAACTCACGGCCAGACGTTGGATGTAAGTCCCCTTGGCGCCTGTTGGCTTGGCTTTGGCAACCGCATCAACGAAAGCACGGATATTTTCAGCCAGCTTCTCTGAAGAGAACGAGGCCTTGCCAATACCAGCATGAATGATCCCGGCCTTTTCGACCCGGAACTCAACCGCACCGCCCTTTGCTGCAGCCACAGCCGCAGTGACGTCCATGGTCACCGTCCCCACTTTGGGGTTCGGCATCATGCCGCGCGGGCCAAGAACCTTGCCGAGACGACCGACCAGCGGCATCATGTCAGGGGTGGCAATGCAGCGATCAAAGTTGATGGTCCCGCCATTGACGGTTTCAAACAAATCTTCTGCGCCAACCACATCCGCACCCGCCGCCTTGGCTTCGTCAGCCTTCGCACCGCGCGCAAACACGCCCACACGCACCGTCCGGCCTGAGCCATTCGGCAGATTACACACGCCGCGCACCATCTGGTCGGCATGCCGCGGATCAACGCCCAAATTCAAGGCCACTTCAATGGTCTCGTCGAATTTTGCGGTTGAGCGCTCTTTCAGCAAAGCCAAAGCGTCACTGAGCGAATACAGCTTCACGCGATCAATACCCTCGCGCGCAGCCCGAATACGTTTGCCATGATGTGCCATGATTAACCTACCACCTCAAGACCCATGGAACGGGCAGAGCCCTCGATCATTGCAGCCGCGGATGCAACCGTGTCGCAATTCAGATCGGGCATCTTTGCCGTTGCGATTTCTTCAATCTGCGCGCGTGTCACTTTCCCAACAAAACCGCGACCCGGGGTCGTGGATCCTTTGGTCAGACCTGCTGCTTTCTTCAGATAGAAAGACACCGGAGGCAGTTTCATTTCAAAGGTAAAAGAACGATCCTGATAAGCGGTGATCACAACCGGAATCGGGGTTCCTTTTTCCATCTGCGCGGTCTTGGCATTAAATGCCTTGCAGAATTCCATAATATTGAGGCCACGCTGACCGAGCGCAGGACCGATGGGTGGGGACGGATTCGCCGCACCTGCCGGCACCTGAAGCTTCACGTACCCCGCGATCTTCTTTGCCATTCTCTTGCTCCAATTTTACCTAAATCATATATTTTTTCAATATGTTAGGCGATTGCAGTCTGTGGTACGACTAAACCCAAGGCGGCAAAACCAAAAGTCCGTCTCCCACATGTGAAGGCCGCTCTATAGAGCGAGACGGCCCAAAACGAAAGGGATTTTTCGACTTTTCATCAAAAAATCCGACATTCGCTCTGTCTTTGAAGGTTGAGGAAGAAAGGCGCTTAAAGCTTTTCCACCTGCCCATATTCCAAATCGACTGGGGTCGCGCGACCGAAAATCGATACCGCAACTTTGAGGCGTGCGCGTTGATCATCGACCTCTTCAACAATTCCGTTGAAGGAGGCAAAGGGACCATCGGAAACCCGCACTTGCTCGCCAACCTCGAAAGAAATCGAGGGTTTGGGCCGTTCGACCCCATCTTGGACCTGTCCTTTGATCCGTTCGGCTTCGCGCTCGGAAATAGGCATCGGCTTATTGTCTTGTCCCAAAAAGCCCGTGACTTTCGGGGTGTTTTTGATCAAATGAAAGACGTCATCCGTCAGATCGCATTTGACCAAAACATAACCGGGAAAGAATTTGCGCTCGGCATCGACTTTGCGGCCCCGGCGCACTTCAACCACTTTCTCGGTCGGCACCAAAACCTCATCAAAGTGATCAGCCAAATTGCGTTGATCGGCCTGATCGCGGATCGACTGAGCCACTTTATTTTCGAAATTCGAATAGGCGTGAACGATATACCAGCGTTTTGCCATCTGCGTGTCTTTCTCCGTCCGCCCTCAGACTATTGAGCCAAATTTAATGCCAAACCAACCAACCAGCGGATCGCGGCATCCGACAGCAGGAAAAACGCACTCGCCACAACAACCATGACGAAAACCATTCCCGTTGTGACCAGCGTCTCCTTACGCGTAGGCCAAGTGACCTTTGCCGCTTCTGAGCGGACATTTTGCAAGAAGGAAAGAAAATTTGATTTCGCCATGATACCCGTTCTGTCCTAATCCCGCCCGAAGATGAGCCCGCAAGCTGCTCCGTTTGGTCCCCTTCTCTGCTTCCACCAAGCGCCGCTGCAAAACCGCGCCTTGCGTCACGTCCATTCTCTTTAGCGTCCCGCCGCACCCCATTTTAATCCAAAAAGTGAGATTTTGGATTAAATCATGGAGTTTGCTGGCAGGAGTGGAGGGACTCGAACCCCCAACCCCCGGTTTTGGAGACCGGTGCTCTAGCCAGTTGAGCTACACTCCTACATGCAAAAAGCTGCAAATTCAGCCTTCCGCAAACGACTGCGGCGGCCCAAAGGTCCGCCGCTGGGGATCATTTGCCACGTTAAGAGCTATTTTGCAAGCCTCATACGCAGTCAAGACCATTAATTCACGCGCCAAGGTTTCCGCATATCACGAATTCACCCGTGATGGGCCCTCGGATGCAAGGAATCCCTCATAAAAAAGGACTGCGGTGCTCCGCAGTCCTGAACTTAAAATCTGTTGGTGCATCGA
>CAWUMW010000202.1:0-4422 GCA_963923415.1 uncultured Hyphomicrobiales bacterium
ATGGCGCTTGAACTGCCTCTGCCCCATCAACGCCGCACCGATGTCGGCGCCTTGGCTGCGATTAATCCTCTCTCCAATACCAGCGAGGCTGACTACAAACACATGGTCGCCCGCGCACAAGATTATATCCGGGCGGGTGATATTTTTCAGGTTGTCCTTTCACAACGCTTTGAAGCCAAATTCGACTTACCGGCCTTTGCGCTCTATCGCGCTTTACGTCGGGTCAATCCAGCACCTTATTTGTGTTATCTCGATTTTGAATCTTTTCAGGTTGTGTGCTCATCCCCTGAAATTTTGGTCAAAGTCCGTGATGGCAAAGTCACCATCCGGCCTATTGCTGGCACACGGCCACGCGGCGCAACACCAGCCCAAGACGAGGCGCTCGCGCGTGAATTGCTGGCCGATGAAAAAGAGCGTGCCGAACATCTCATGCTGCTTGATCTCGGACGCAATGATGTGGGACGCGTCTCGGATATCGGCACGGTTGAAGTGACGGATAGTTTCTTTCTGGAGCGCTATTCGCAAGTCATGCATATTGTTTCACATGTCGAGGGGCGTTTAAGCCCGCATTGTGATGCTTTGCAGGCATTGGCCGCAGGCTTTCCGGCTGGCACCGTTTCGGGTGCGCCCAAAATCCGGGCCATGCAAATTATTGATGAGCTGGAAAAAGATAAGCGGGGAATCTATGCCGGATGCATCGGTTATTTTGGCGGTGACGGGGACATGGATAGCTGCATTGTCTTGCGCACAGCCATTGTAAAAGACGGGATCATGCGTGTGCAAGCCGGGGCTGGCATTGTCTATGATTCCGACCCAGAAGCTGAACAGCAGGAATGTATTAATAAGGCAAAAGCCTTGTTCCGTGCGGCGGAGGAAGCCGTCCGATTTGCAAGCCATGCCCGCTATGGGCAATAATCAGGAGCGTACCCCCCTTTCGGGCTGCTGTGAGGATGACAGGATAGAAATCGCCGACCATGAAACTTCTATTGATCGATAATTACGACAGTTTCACGTTCAATCTCTACCATGATCTGGGCAAATTAGGCGCGGATATCGATGTGGCGCGCAATGACAGTCTCAGCGTGCAGGATGTGTATGAGCGCGCGCCAGACGCGATTGTTCTCTCGCCTGGCCCATGTACCCCACAGCAAGCAGGAATTTGCCTTGATCTGATCAAGGCCTTAGGACACATAATTCCGCTCTTTGGGGTCTGCCTCGGCTTGCAAGCGATTGGCGAAGCCTTTGGCGGCCATGTCGTGCGCGCACCCCTGCCTGTACATGGCAAAATGGGCATCATCCATCATCAAGGGCGGGGTCTGTTTCGGGGGCTTCCCTCGCCTTTTAATGCAACGCGCTATCATTCCTTGATCGTTGCCCGTGACAGCCTGCCGGCTGTGCTTGATGTGACGGCTGAAACGCCGGACCATTTAATCATGGGCTTGTCCCATCAGCATTTTCCCATTCATGCCGTCCAGTTTCATCCTGAGAGCATCAGGTCAGAACATGGGCTCGATCTCTTCAAAAACTTTCTTGATCTTGCCAATGCGTGGAACGATCAGCACCGGGCTCAGGCCACACAGGCTGGCACGCATCACCCATCACCATCCCCTCTTGCATCGCATCTTTCTTCCCGGCTCCAATAAAACGAGATACCAATGGATCAGTTCAAACCCATCATCGCCAAAGTCGCAACCGGCAGTCCGCTTAATCGCGCAGAAGCTGAACAAGCGTTTGGTGTCTTGCTGTCTGGCGAGTCAACCTTGGCACAAACCGGCGCGTTCTTGATGGCCCTTCGGGTCCGTGGCGAAACCGTTGATGAAATCACCGGGGCAGCAACAGCCATGCGTCAACGGATGGTGCGGGTCAAAGCGCCTGCCGATGCGATTGATATCGTCGGAACGGGCGGTGACAATTCCGGCTCATTGAATATTTCCACATTGGCCTCGTTGATCGCCGCAGCCTGTGGCGTGCCCGTCGCCAAACATGGTAATCGGGCGGCCTCCTCGCAATCTGGATCAGCGGATGTCCTCACGGCCTTGGGGGTCAATGTCGGTTTAGATGTCAAAGCCCTTGAACATTGTCTGCATGAAGCCAATGTCTGTTTTATGTTTGCCCCAAGCCACCATGCCTCGATGCGCCATGTCGCTCCGGTGCGCGTTGAATTGGGCACGCGGACTATCTTTAATTTATTAGGCCCTTTATGCAATCCGGCTGGCGTCAACCGGCAAGTGTTAGGGGTCTTTTCACAAAGCTGGGTCGAGCCTCTCGCGCATGTGATGAAATCACTCGGCTCAGACACCGTGTGGGTCGTGCATGGATCAGATGGATTGGACGAGATCACCAATACCGGCCCCACCTTTGTCGCAGCGCTTGAAAAGGGCGCGGTTAAAACCTTTACCATCGCGCCGCAAGATTTTGGCTTAAAACTGTCTAAACCCGAAGAGATCAAGGGCGCTGATGCCGCCTTCAATGCCAAGGCTTTACGCGATGTGATTGAAGGCAAACGCAATGCCTATCGTGATATTGCCGTGATGAATGCAGCCGCTGGCCTCATTGTTGCGCATAAAACGCAATCCTTGAAAGAAGCCGCCAATATTGCTGAAGCTGCAATTGATGACGGGCGGGTGCGCCATGTTCTGGAAACGCTGGTCAAAGCGTCTAAGGACCAGCTGGCATGAGCAATATTCTTCACACCATCGAACAATATAAGCGCAAGGAAATTGCTGAAGCGAAAGCCCGCTTGCCTTTGGCATCCTTGATGGAGCAAGTTCAGTCTTGTGAGCCGGTCAGACCGTTCATAAAAGCCTTGCGCGCCCATCATGCACAAAACCGCGTGGCCTTAATCGCTGAAATTAAAAAAGCGAGCCCGTCTAAAGGATTGATCCGCGCTGACTTTAATCCCGAATATTTAGCCAAAGCCTATCAGGCGGGGGGCGCTTCAACACTGTCTGTGCTAACTGATACGCCATCCTTTCAAGGGGCGCCGGACTTTCTGACCCAAGCGCGTCGCGCCACGCAATTGCCTGCTTTGCGCAAAGATTTTCTCTATGACATTTATCAGGTCTATGAAGCACGGCTGTGGGGGGCTGATTGCATTTTGATTATCATGGCCTGTGTGGATGATCATTTGGCCGCTGATCTTTACGCCTGCGCCAAACAATTGGGCATGGATGCCTTGATTGAAATTCACGACCAGCAAGAATTGGAGCGCGCGCTTAAGCTTGATGCAGAAATGATCGGCATCAACAATCGAGACCTGCGCAGTTTCGTGACCGATTTGGCAGTCAGTGAAACATTAGCCCCTCTCATCCCGCAATCAAAATTGATTGTCGGCGAGAGCGGCATCAGCACGCATGCGGATCTGGTCCGATTGCAACGCGTCAATATCCAAACCTTTTTGGTTGGCGAAAGCCTCATGCGTCATGATGATGTGACGCAGGCCACCCAACGCTTGATTTTTGGTGATCCCGCCACTTAAGGAAGCCCCTATCATGAGCCGTCTCAGTCATCTTGATGAAACGGGCGCCGCCCATATGGTGGATGTGGGCGACAAGCCCATGAGCAAACGTGAGGCAGTGGCCTCAGGCTATATCCGCATGGACCCTGCCACGCTCATCCATATTCGCAACGGTGATGCCAAAAAGGGCGATGTCTTGGGCACTGCGCGGTTGGCCGGGATCATGGCCGCCAAACGCACGCATGAATTAATCCCTTTATGCCATCCACTCTTGCTGACCCATATCAGCGTCGATATTGACGAAGATCAAGACTTGCCCGGCTTGCGCGTGCAAGCGCGTGTTGGCGTTTCCGGTCAAACGGGTGTTGAAATGGAAGCGCTGACCGCCGTCTCCGTCTGCTGTCTGACCATCTATGATATGGTCAAAGCGGTTGATCGCAGCATGGAGATCGGAGCCATTGTGGTGCAAGAAAAATCCGGCGGACGATCAGGACATTTCAAGCGGTCACCCACCGCATAAAGGGAGTGCCTCACCGATGGATCTTTTGGCTGTAGATGACGCCTTAGCGCGTGTCCTTGATCAAGCGCCCCGCATGCCATCCGAACAGGTTGCACTCACCCAAGCGTTGGATCGTGTCACCGCAGCGCCGCTCATCGCATTGCGCACACAGCCACCTTTTGCAGCCTCCGCAATGGATGGCTATGCCGTGCGGGCTGAGGATTTTCAAACGGGAAAAGCACTCACCGTTATTGGCGAAGCGGCTGCCGGACAAGGCTTTCACGCCCCGCTCGCCGCGGGTCAGGCGGTGCGCATTTTCACGGGCGCACCAGTCCCGCCGGGTGCTGATACCATCTTGTTGCAAGAACATGCTGAGCGAAACGGCACGCATGTTATCCCGACAACGGACAAAGATCGTGGCCGCCATATTCGGCCTGCGGGTCTGGATTTTACACGTGGGGATGCG
>CAWUMW010000203.1:0-4398 GCA_963923415.1 uncultured Hyphomicrobiales bacterium
ATATACACATCACCCCTCATCACCCGAAAGGCGTGCGGCAATCCAGTCTTTTTCAAATCCGCAAGGCGCGTTGTTTTTTTCTGGATCGCGTCTCGCCGCGTTCCGCGCCCGATCGCAATGACGAGAAATCTGCTGCGGGGGATCGATCGTTCCCCCGCAGCTTGTTTATTTCAATACGGGCGCGTCGATCAACGCACCAAAACATTGCGGAACTGCCACGCATCGCTGGTGTCAATGTCTTCAGGAAACAGACCGGGTCGATTGCTGAGCGGCGTCCAATCGGTATAAACACCAACAACCGGCCCCAAATAAGGCATTTGAACTTCAAGGCACCGACGGAAATCAATATCGTCTGCTTCAACAATACCAGCTTTTGGATTTTCCAAAGCCCATACCATGCCCGCCAGTACAGCCGAGGTCACCTGCAACCCAGTGGCATTTTGATAAGGCGCGATGCGGCGCGTTTCTTCGATGGAGAGTTGTGATCCATACCAATAGGCATTTTTCCCATGCCCATAAAGCAACACGCCCAATTCATCGATCCCGTCAACAATCTCATTCTCATCGAGAATGTGCCAATCGGGTTGGCGCTCACCCGTTTGCCCAAACATTTCATGCAAAGACAGGACGGCATCATCACAAGGATGATAGGCATAATGACAGGTTGGACGATAAACCGCCTGTCCCTTGGCATCCTTGATCGTCAAATAATCAGCGATCGAAATGGACTCATTATGCGTTACTAAAAAACCATATTGCGCTTGTGCTGTTGGGGTCCATGAACGCACCCGTGTATTTGCACCCGGCTGCAACAAATAAATGGCTGCACCACAGCCTTCCGTATGCGTACGCGCATTCTCAGGCATCCATTTTTCATGCGTGCCCCAACCAAGCTCAGCCGGTTGCATCCCCTCCGAGACAAAGCCTTCAACCGACCATGTATTGACAAAAACCTGACGGGGCTTGGGTGTTTTGGCACGTTGCGTATCACGCTCCGCGATATGAATTCCCTTAACTCCCAAGCTTTGCGCCAACAAAGCCCAATCTTCGCGCGATTTCGGCTCACTGCCCGCAATTTTCAAATCTGCTTTGAGATTGAGCAAAGCCTGTTTGACAAACCAAGACACCATGCCTGGATTCGCACCGCAACATGAAACAGCCGTGGTGCCGCCCGGATGAGCGCGGCGCTCGGCCAAAACGGTTTCGCGCAAGGCATAATTGGAACGGCTTTCCGGTCCTTTGGAACTGTCAAAATAAAAACCGATCCACGGCTCGACCACTGTATCAATATAAAGCGTGTTGATCTCGCGGCAATAACGCATCAAATCGAGCGAGGATGTATCAACGGACAAGTTGACACAAAAGCCCTGCCCCTCACCTTCCGTCAACAAAGGGCCGAGTAGGCTTTTATAATTGTCTCGCGTTACAGCCTGTTGGATGAAGCGCACCCCTGCTTTATCCAGCAAGGATTTATCGGTATCGGAAGGATCAATCACCACCAGGCGCGACCGATCGAATTTAAAATGGCGCTCAATCAGCGGCAACGTACCGCGACCAATAGATCCAAATCCAATCATGACAATTGGACCCTCAATGGTTGCATAGACGGGATATGTGCTCATCAAATAACCTCATAAAAACGGCCAAAAAGGCAACAGCGGTGCTTAGTCCAAAATTTCTGCAACATAGGGATTGGTCAATTTTTCTTCACCAATAGTGCTGGTCGGGCCATGGCCGCAGATAAAGGCAAAGTCATCTCCCAACGGCAATAACTTATCCCGAATAGAAGCCAACAAAACCGCATGGCTTCCCCCTTCAAGATCCGTACGACCAACCGAGCCACGAAATAACACATCACCAACCAAGCCGAATCCTTCGTCTCGATTGATATAGGCGACAGATCCGGGGGAATGGCCGGGGCAGTGCAAAATATCAAATTGCACCAAGCCAATCTCCACACGATCCCCTTCATCCAACCAGCGGTGCGGCACAAAAGAACGCGCGCCCATCAATCCATATTTCAAACCCGATTGCGGCAGATCATCAAGCAAGAACTGATCATCACGATGCGGACCTTCAATCGGCACGTTCAATTCTTCAGACAGTGTTAAAGCCTGCGCGGTGTGATCCATATGGCCATGGGTAATCAGAATTTTGACGACTGTGACGCCTGTCTGCTTGATCGCATCGCGGATCAAATGCAAATCACCCCCCGGATCAACCACCGCGGCCTGTTTGGTCTTGGTGCACCAGATCAGTGTGCAATTTTGCGCAAACATCGTCACGGGAATGATAACCGCATTCACTCTGGGTTCATGCCCAGCCATCGGATCGGATGCGGGCATCGGCCCCTCCTCATAAAATTCAAAACTCTAGCCAAATTTAGCCAAATGATTAACACCGACACGCCATGTGATCGGCAAAGACAAAGCCCCTATTGCCGTGGCGCCCTCTGCTTCAACCATCACCCTTCCAACCATACGCCTCCAACCATCACGCTTCATTAAAAAAGGGAAGCGTCTTCACTTCCCTTTTCAAGCCGACAGATAGAAGCGCGCTTAAATCACATAAGAGCGGAGCGGCGGAAAACCATTAAAAGCCACCGCAGAATAGGTGGTTGTATAGGCACCGGTGCCCTCAATCAGCAGTTTGTCACCAATCTCGATGCTGAAAGGAAGATAATAAGGCTCTTTCTCATACAACACATCAACCGAATCACAGGTGGGGCCTGCCAACACACAAGGCACTTTCTCATCGTGATCGCGCTCCGTGCGAATCGGATAACGGATCGCTTCATCCATGGTTTCAGCCAATCCGTTGAATTTACCGATATCGAGATAAACCCACCGCACCTCATCGGTTTCGGATTTTTTCGATACCAACACCACTTCGGTCTCAATTACCCCTGCATTACCAACCATGCCGCGTCCCGGCTCGATAATGGTTTCAGGGATGCGGTTACCAAAATGGCGGGACAAGGATTGGAAAATCGCTTCGCCATAGGTTGCGACCTCTGGAATTTCTTTGAGGTAGCGTGTGGGGAAGCCGCCCCCCAAATTAACCATCGACAGGCTCAAGCCACGCTCGGCGCATTGGCGGAAAATCGCTGCTGCGGATGCCAAGGCCTGATCCCAAGCGGAGACATCAGCTTGTTGCGATCCCACATGGAATGACACCCCATAGGCCTCAAGCCCTAACCGATGCGCTTGTTCCAGAACATCAGGCGCCATCTCCGGCACACAGCCGAATTTGCGCGACAAAGGCCATTCCGCTCCGGCGCCATCACATAAGATGCGGCAGAACACTTTGGAGCCGGGCGCAACACGCGCGATCTTCTCAACCTCTGCCAGACAATCCACCGCAAACAAACGCACGCCCAGCTCATAGGCCCGAGCAATATCGCGCTCTTTCTTGATGGTATTGCCATAAGAAATACGATCTGCTGTCGCCCCTGCTGCCAAGACCAACTCCATTTCATGCACGGAAGCGGCATCGAAACAGGAGCCCATCAAGGTCAAAAGACGCAGAATTTCTGGCGCTGGATTGGCCTTCACAGCGTAAAAAACACGGGTATCAGGTAAAGCACGCGCAAAGCGACGATAGTTGTCGCGCACGACGTCAAGATCAACCACAACGCAAGGACCATCCTCACGTCGGTTACGTAAAAACTCACGGATGCGTGCGGTCATGGCACGAACCTCCCTCAACAATCTTCCGACGACCTGCGTCGTTCGGATGTGGCCCCGGGTTCACGGTCCCACGATGCCGGCGCGGTGGAAACGCCAAGATCGGGTCAGGTAACCCCGTGTGTGCTGCCGTGGATTGGATGGGAGGGATCCCGTCCGCACGCCTGGCAAGATGGACAAGCCTCTTCGGTGAATCCGCCTTTGGAGGGCAGATCGAGACCAAAAAAGCCCGTTCCGTCGTTGCTTTAAGCCGCGTCCCCCGCGGAAAACGGGGTGCGCCGGTTTTCGCCTCCGGCTGCCGGTTGATTATCGCGCCTCCCCAGACGTTTGGGAGATGCGGGCGGCTGTCCGGCCTCTTGTCCGGATGCCCACCAACCGACACGCGACCACAGGCACGTGCGAAATTGGGCAAGGCGACCCTTAAATCCATTCGGAAGGGGGATCAAGACATTTTTGTCATTTTCGGTGAAATTTCTTGGAAAAAATTTCACCGCCACCCCCATTGAATTTTCTTCAAAAAAGAGTGATTTTAAGGGGTCTGATCGTCGCGTAAAACGATCAACCGGGGCCCTGCCGTCCTCAAACAGCTGGTGGTGCCCTTGTGGGGCCTTCAGCCCGACCTTCTGGATCGGATGTGACGCAGTCTTTTCTGGTTGTCCTTTTCACACTTTGGCGTGAAATGCCGAATTAAAACCGCTTTGATCTTTAAACC
>CAWUMW010000204.1:0-4389 GCA_963923415.1 uncultured Hyphomicrobiales bacterium
GGCTGCGTTCCATCCGCCAGGTGACCCATAAAATAAAACCCAATACAGCCAAGAATAAATAGTAATAAGGCAGCGCCGAAGTAAAAGAGAGATCAAGCCACGTACGCGGCATCACGGGCCCGCTTAAGCCCACAGCGCCACCCAATACTTCAATATTGGTCACCACAAGTCGCAACAACTCCGCAACCGCGATCGTTGCCATAGAAAAATAATGACCTGACAACCGTAACGTTGGCGTGCCGATCAAAGCAGCAATGGCGATGCTGACCAACACCCCCAATGGCAGGCCTAAAAAAGGCGGCCAGCCAAAATGTACAAAGCTGGCAAGGCTGGCATAGGCCCCGCAGCCAAAAAACATGACATGGCCGACCGAAACCTGTCCGGCATAACCGCCGATAATATTCCACGCCGAAGCCCCAATGGCGTAAAGCAAAACCAACGCACCCAAACGCTGTTGGAAGGGGGTATTGAGCACCAGTGGATAGGCAAGGATCATCACCAAACAGAGGAGGGAAACGACTTTGCGTTGCATCAGCTTTTCCCCATCAATCCTTGTGGGCGGAACCACAACACCGCAATGAATAAAATGTAGACCACAATGTCTTTGTAAACCGCTCCAATCAAATAACCGGAGAAGGATTCAATGACGCCGATCAATAATCCCGCCACCAACGCGCCCGGCACCGAACCAAAGCCACCGAGCGACACCGTGACAAAGGCAACAATCGCAAGATTTTCACCGACCGTGGGGGAGATATAAAAGAAGGTGGCGATCAAAGCTCCGGCGATCCCGGTCATGCCAGCAGCTAATCCCCATGCCACCGCCTGCATCTGATCAGGCCGTATGCCCATCAATTGCGCAGCGGTTGCATCCTCAGAAACCGCCAACATGCGACTTCCAAGCGCGGTGCGCGTCAACAAAAGATGCAAGCCTAAGGTCAGCGCAACCGCTACACCGCCCCCCATCAACCGCGAAGCTTGTAACCGTAAGCCCTGCCATTCAAATGTGCCCCCGACTAAATTTTCCGGCAAGGATAGAAAATTCGCACCGAAACCCCAAAACATGCCATAGCGCAATAACAAAGCGAGGCCGAATGTCCCGAGAATTTGCGCCAGCATCGGCCCCCGCATAATATGGCGCACCAAGCCCAGATAGGCGATGATCCCAATTGTGGCTAAGAGCAGCGCCGCAACAGGCATAGCCACAAAGGGACCACCGCCCAGCATTTTCCAAATCAGGAATGCCGTATACATGGCGATCATAACGAAATCACCATGGGCGAAGTTCACCACATTCATCATACCCCAAATCAAAGTCAGGCCAGATGAAAACAAGGCATAAACCGCTCCCAGAAGCAGTCCACTCACCAAAATTTGCACAAGGGATAAGGACATCGTCACGACTGCTCGTCTGTAAAGGTCAAGATTTTAGACACAAAGTTCCTCGTCATCACACTGAAGAGGGGCATCTTCGTCTCAACACCAAAAGGAGAGCCCGGCGACTTTGAAAAAGCGAGCCACCGGGCTTAAGCGTTAGGAAAGCTTACCACCCTTTATAGGGCAGTTGCAGAGGAGCTGTTGCGGCGGCTTTGGGCCATACGGCTACATATTTGTCGCCTTGGATTTGGATCAACAAAGCCGCGGCGAGAATATTATTGCCCTTCTCGTCAAATTTGACCCCTTTATAGCCCATCATCAATTGATTGGGCTTCAAGTCGGTTGCTTTAAGCGCTGCTTGAATTTTTGCCGGATCGGTTGATCCAGCCCGATTGATCGCCTCAACCAATGTGAAGAAACCCTGCATGGCACGTCCTGCCGTATCGTCAAGATCATAGCCTGTGCGCTTCTTATACATTTCGTTGATTTTATAAGTCACGCTATCAGGCTTGCCGATATCCCATGCCGACCGATTGATTGCGCCTTGCGCAAGCGAGCCAACATTTTTCAAAAATGCAGCATCAGAGAAACCGGAATTGTCACCAATCACAATCGGTGGCTTATAGCCCATCGCTTGCATGGTTTTGACATAAAGGATCGCATCCGATGTGTAGCTCACGAAAATAATGCAATCAGGATTTTTGTCTTTGAGTTGCAACACCTGTGCCTGCACATCGGTGGTGTTGGCATTATAGGGAATTTCAACGCCAACATTAATATTGGCGGCTTGGGCGGCTTCGCGGATCACTTTGGCGATTGACGTGCCATATTCGGTGTTTTCATTCACAATCGCAATCGAATCAACTTTCGTGCCCGATGCCTTCATGTCTTTGAGAAATTCCATGTAGATGGCGGCAATATCAGAGGCGATGGGCGTGGTGCGGAAAAACCATTTAAAGCCACGCTCGGTCAAATTCGCAGCCACAGATTCAGGCGACAAAAAGGGAATGCCGTATTTTTCGGCCACCGCACTGGCGGTGAGTGTAATGCCAGATTGATAAGAACCAACCAGAGCATGGACTTTTTCTTCCGTGATCAACCGCAAGGCCTGATTTTGTCCGGCTGCTGGTGTGCCTTGATTATCAGCAAATACCACTTCAACCTTCGCACCTTTCAGATTAGGCAATCCCGCCTCTTTCGCCAGCGTCAAATCACCCAATTCAGGATGGGCCTCATTAATAATATCCAAGGCTGTTTCAATCGCCGCTTTTGCAGAGGCACCTGCACTGGCCGCATTACCGCTGAGCGGATAGACCGCGCCAATTTTGACTGTTGACTGGGCCATCACCGAACCAGTCCCCAGAGCCAACGACAAAGCCGCCAGCGCTATATATTTCAATCCTTTTTTCATAAGTCTCTCCCCATCTCCATGTGTCATTTTAATTTATTTTATGCCGCATAGTAACGGATTCTATTCGTCTGGCTAGTGCCTGCCTGCGCTGTGTAAGGCCTGACACGGTTTAAACCATATCACACCGATAATGACTGCCATCGCTTTTGATCTGTCCGATTGAGGGCGAGGGAAAATGTGCTGTGCAACACAAAGTTGGTGTATCCGCATAGCGTTGCAAAAATGATTTGCGGCTTTGCGTACTTTGAGCCCCGTCATAATCAAGCCGCATAAACAAATCAGGATATTTGATCTGAAGCGGCGAATGAAACAAATCCCCCACCAAAACCGCCTCATCCTGCTTGACCCCCAAGGCCACCGCAAAATGATCGATCGTATGGCCAGGGGTCGGCATCAACCGCACATGGTCATTTAAAGCATCCGAACTCGAGATCAGATCAGCTCGTCCTGAGGCCACAATCGGCAACACGCTATCGACAATGTGATCAAGTGTTTCAGAACGGCTGCGCTCTTCCCAAAAGGCATATTCCTGCTTGGAAAATAAATAACGTGCTTTGGGAAAGGTTGGCACCCAATGCCCATTCTCCAACCGCGTATTCCATCCGACATGATCAACATGCAAATGCGTGCACATGACATAATCAATCTCATCCACGCCTATACCCGCCTGTGCTAACGCGCTCATATAACGGGTATCGGACTTTTGGTGCCACCGCGGACGATGTGGGCGATTTTTGTCATTACCCAAACAACTATCAACCAAAATCGTATGATGCGGCGTTTTGATGATGTAAGACTGGAAGCACAAAATAATATGATCATTGCTTGGATCAAGCGCACCGGCGGCGCTCAACCAATCACGATGGGCTTCCAGAACCTCCGCACTCAATCCGGGCAAAAAGTCCCGGATCGGCATCAATGCGGCCTGATCCTCAATGATCCGGTGCAGAGTCATATCGCCAATGTGTCGGATCAAACTCATAAGTCTCACTCCCTTGCTTATTTGATGATAGACGCCATGTGCGCTTATCTCGTTCCTCAAGACCTACAACAAACCCTGCTGGACGAACAATTAAAAAGCGTGCGACCTGATACACCTCAGTCACGGTCTTCATCCACACGCCCTTTTTTTACAAAGAATGGATCTTGTGAGGGATCTTGGCAAGCAACCGTTCTCTGAAAATTTTCGAAAAATTTATTCCGCAGCGCAAAAAATTAGAAAATTCTCCGATCGGGCCAAATGTTGGCGCGCATGTTGGCCGGAGCCTGATTGCCAAATGCCCCCTGATCAGCCATGCTTACTATAATAAGCAAAATGGTCACTGGGGAGGACTAACCACTATGGCAACAGGATCACAACACAAAAAGGCGGCTGTCGCAGCGGTCGTCGGCAATGTTCTCGAATGGTATGATTTCGCGGTTTACGCCTATGTTGCAGGCATTATCGCCAAGAAATTTTTTGCCGGACAAGATGAAACCACAGCCCTTTTATCTGCCTTTCTGGCTTATGGACTTGGCTTCGTTGCCCGTCCTTTGGGCGGAATCATTATTGGCCGGTTTGGCGATACCAATGGCCGCAAAGCGGCCTTGTTATTAACCAT
>CAWUMW010000205.1:0-4386 GCA_963923415.1 uncultured Hyphomicrobiales bacterium
CGACATCGACATCGAGAACCTGCGCACGCACCATGTCGCCTTTTTTGAAGTCTTCAATCACCTGCTCGCCCGGACGCTTCCAGTCGAGATCGGAGAGATGGACCATGCCGTCAACATCGCCTTCGAGACCAATGAACAGACCAAATTCGGTCTTGTTCTTGACTTCGCCTTCAACGGTGGAGCCGACCGGATGATTCTGCGCAAAAGCTTCCCATGGATTTTGCAGGGTCTGTTTGAGGCCCAACGAAATCCGGCGCTTCACGCTATCAACTTCCAACACCTGCACTTCGACTTCCTGCGATGAGGAAACGATCTTGCCGGGGTGGACATTCTTTTTGGTCCAGGACATTTCGGAGACATGGATCAAGCCTTCGATGCCCGGCTCCAATTCGACGAATGCGCCGTAATCGGTGATGTTGGTCACGCGACCAGACAAACGTCCATTGATTGGATATTTGACTTCGATGCCTTCCCACGGATCGGTCTGCAACTGCTTGATGCCAAGCGAGATGCGATGCGTGTCGTGGTTGATCTTGATGATCCGTACTTTCAGCTGCTGGCCGATCGTCACCACTTCCGACGGATGGTTCACACGGCGCCATGCCATGTCAGTGACATGCAGCAAGCCGTCGATGCCGCCGAGATCCACGAAGGCACCATATTCGGTGATGTTCTTAACGACACCGTCCACGGTTTGACCTTCTTCCAGATTCGCAACCAGTTCTGAACGGGCCTCAGCGCGGGTCTCCTCAAGCACCGAACGACGCGACACCACAATATTGCCACGACGACGATCCATTTTCAGAATGAGGAAGGGTTGTTGGACATTCATCAAAGGGGCAACATCGCGGATCGGGCGAATGTCAACCTGTGAGCGCGGCAAGAAGGCCACAGCCCCATCCAAGTCAACCGTATAGCCGCCCTTGACCTGATTGAAGATCACACCATTGACTTTTTCTTGCGCTTCAAACGCCACTTCCAATTTGGCCCAGCTTTCCTCGCGCCGCGCCTTGTCGCGCGAAATCACGGCTTCGCCGAGCGCATTTTCGATCCGGTCCAGATAAACTTCGACTTCATCGCCGATAGCCGGATGACCTTCACGGCCCATTCCGGAAAATTCCTTGAGGGCGACGCGCCCTTCCGTTTTCAGGCCCAAATCAACGACCGCCATATCTTTTTCGATCGCGATCACGCGGCCTTTGACCACCGACCCTTCTAAAGCCTCAGCATTGTTGAAGGACTCGTCCAACATCGATGCGAAATCTTCGCGGCTCGGGTTATATTGTGTTGCAGATGACATTCTAGCTCCTAAAATAGCCCTGAAGGGCCTGCACCGGACTTTGGTTGATGATTAGAGCCTCTTACACCCTGTTGGTGCGACTGTGATGCCGAAGAGGCACACAGAGCCGTCAACAGACCGGTACAAGCGGTATAAAATGCTCTATGGGAAATCCGGGAGATTTTAACGCGGCTTTGCAGATCGCGCCAAGACAACTCTCTCTACCTCTGCGAGAGCTGCCCGGAATGCCGCTTCTATATCCAAATTACTGGTCTCAAGCAAGACCGCATCCGGTGCTTTGATCAGCGGTGCGGCCGCCCGGCTCTGATCCCGCGCATCCCGCTGCCGGATATCCTCCAACACCGTTGATTCTTCTATTGATTCTCCACGCTTGCGCAATTCAAGATAGCGCCGATGGGCGCGCACATCCGAATTGGCCGTGACAAATAATTTCAAATCGGCCTGTGGGCAGATCACCGTGCCGATATCCCGCCCGTCCAAAATGGCCCCTTTGGGCTGGGCCGCAAAGTTTTTTTGCACCTCAAACAGTGCGGCCCGGACCTCGGGCATGGCTGCAACAACCGAGGCCATAGCGCCAACCGCCGCACTGCGCAGCGCCTCACCGTCCAACTGACTGACATCAAGCCGCCGGGCCGCCTCCGCCGCCCCTGCCGCATCCTGTCCGCTGGGATCATGCTGCAAAACCGCTTGCGCAACGCCCCGATACAGCAGGCCCGTATCCAAATAAGGCAGGTTTAAATGAGCCGCCAAGCGGCGGGCAATCGTGCCCTTACCCGACGCGGCCGGGCCATCGACAGCAATGATCATCCCATCTCCCTTTTAAGCGAAATCAGCGCCCAGAGCCGCCATCAGGCGTTTAAAGGCCGGAAAAGAGGTGGCAATCATGCTCTCATCATCAACTGAAACAGCCTGTTTCGCTGCGCATCCCAACACCAGAAAGCTCATGGCAATCCGGTGATCAAGATGGGTTGCCACCTGACCGCCGCCTTGGGCAACGCCTTTGCCGCCCTCAACCAACAGATCATCCCCTTCGATGTGATAGGAGATCCCATTAGCGGCCAGACCAGCCGCCACAGCGGCCAAACGATCACTTTCCTTAACACGCAGCTCCTGCAAGCCATTCATCCGCGTGACGCCCTCTGCAAAGGCTGCGGCCACCGCCAGGATCGGATATTCATCAATCATCGAGGGGGCGCGCTCAGCCGGCACATCAACCCCGCGCAGCGCCGAACTGCGCACCCGTAGATCCGCCACCTCTTCCCCGCCCTCAATGCGACGATCCAGCTCGACAATATCCGCCCCCATCTCCTTGAGGGTGATCAACAAGCCGGTACGCAAGGGGTTCATCATCACGCCCTCAACAACCACCTCAGAGCCCGGGGTAATCAAAGCAGCGACCATCGGAAAAGCCGCTGAAGAAGGGTCTGCGGGCACAACAATCGGCATCGGGCGCAAATCCGGTTGTCCTTTCAGGGTGATTCTGCGTCCATGACGGCCCTCTGGCGCCACCGCGATCTCCGCCCCAAAATAAGCCAGCATTTTTTCAGTATGATCGCGCGAGGCCTCCGTCTCAATCACCGTGGTCAGGCCCGGGGCATTCAAACCAGCCAGCAAAATCGCCGATTTGATCTGAGCGGACGCCACAGGCGTGGTGTAGGTGATCGGATTCGCCACCCGCGGGCCGCGCAAGGTGATCGGGCAGCGCCCGCCCTCCGCCTGCTCCAGCACCTCAACCCCCATTTGCACCAAAGGATCCAAGATGCGGCGCATCGGCCGTTTGCGCAAAGAGGCATCCCCATCAAAGCGCGTGACAATCGGATGACCGCCCGCCACCCCCATCATAAGACGCGAGCCGGTGCCCGCATTGCCAAAATCCAACACCGCCTCAGGGGCCCGCAAGCCGCCAATGCCAACCCCTTCAACCGACCAGCGCCCCTCGCCCTGCCGCTCGACCAAAGCGCCCAAAGCCTTACAGGCTGCCGCCGTGCGCAACACATCATCGCCCTCTAACAGTCCTTCAACCGTTGTTTTACCAACACTCAGCAAGCCAAAAATCATGGCCCGATGCGAGATGGACTTGTCTCCTGGGACCCGCAGCCGCCCCCGCAAGCCAGGAACTGGGCGGGAAGACAAAGCCTGTGGCTGATGAGACGGGGCATGCGCCATGCTCAAAAACTCCTGATCGGTTGCGAGGTCAACGGGGCTGATTCTGTGTCAAATCAAGGGATAGACCTCTTAAGAAGACCCTTTGTCCCTATCATGATTAGATAAAAAGACCAGCCCAAACTATTTTTTATGGGGTTTAACCGACTTCGCATTTGACAGAGAGGCTTTGCGCGACTAACGCAGGGCCCTGTGAGTGATCCGATATGAGAGGAGCAAGCGTGGCAAAACCAGACCTCGGCACGAAACGCCTATGCCTGAGCTGCGGCGCAAAATATTATGATCTGGGCAAGGATCCGGCAACCTGCCCTCGCTGTGGCGCCTTATTCCAGCCGCCGGCCGTGCTGCGTGCGCGCAGTGAAGCCAAACAGGCGGATGACGAAGAGACGGAAACAGAGCTTGATGCGCCCGAAATGATCTCGCTTGAAGAAGCGGATGCCGAGGATGCAGGCAAGGATCCCGTGATCGACGATGTCGAGATCGAAGATGATATTGACGCGGATGACGACTTCCTCACCGAAGAGGAAGACGAAGAAGATGACGATGTCAGCACGTTGATTGATGGCGATCTCGAGGATGACGAAGAGTCCTAAGATCGTCGCAAGAGTGCGTTACAAACCAAGGCCACCGCCCCTGATTTCTCGATAATTTTCAAGATCAGGGCGGTGGAAGACCACAAAGGCACTTGAACTGCCGCACAGGCAAGGCTATAGAGCAAAGCCGTTTGGCACGGTTGCTCTGAGATTGTTTGAAGCAAAGGTGCAAAATTTGACCGGTTTATGGGGGTTCTCAACGGAAGTCCTGCCCCGGTTTGGATGAGAACAGGTGAAACGAGACGCCAAGGCCTCCCATGCCTTGACGGTGAGACTGGGGCCATAGCTCAGCTGGGAGAGCGCTTCAATGGCATTGAAGAGGTCAGCGGT
>CAWUMW010000206.1:0-4373 GCA_963923415.1 uncultured Hyphomicrobiales bacterium
ACAAGACCTATCAAAAATCGAGGATCAAAGCATGAAAAGAATAACATATGTGATGATGACCTTTTTACCAATGGTAGTCTTATTGGCAGGGCTGAGCACTGCGCGCGCTTTAACAACGGGCAATAGCATTTATGTGCCGATCTATTCTCACGTTTACCATGGCAATGTTGATTGGACGAATAAACCCGAAACCAAACAAATGGCGGTAATGGTTTCTATCCGCAACACGGATATGCAACACCCTATTACCATTAGTTCAATCAAATATTATGGCTCTGACGGCAAGCTTGTCCGCGATGAAAGCGCAAAAGCAAAAACTTTAGCGCCTATGGCGACTATGGAAATTTTTGTTGAAAACAAAGATTCCTCAGGCGGTGCGGGTGCGAATTATGTGATTGTCTTCACCGCGCAAACACCTGTCAATCCGCCCATTATCGAAGCTCTTCATACCAATTTCTGGGGACCGGGCTCGGTTGTGTTTTCCACCTCAGGGGAAGTGATTCAATAACACAGATAAAAGTCATTTTCATGAAGACAAAGGCGGCTCTGGCCGCCTATTTTTATGAAAACTCGATAAGTGAATGTGTGAAAGATTATAGCGCGCGCAAGGCTTGATCAAGCCGATCACGCGTGTGATCAATGAGGTGTGACACGGCATCCGCGGGCACATTAAAACTACGCAAACTTGCCTCTGATAATTGCAAGCTGGCCTCCAATGTCTCTGGGATCGCAACATCGGCACCTAAACTATACAGTCGACGGGCATGGCTTTCATCATGCGCCCGCACCACCAAGTGGATATCGGGTTTTAATCGATGCACGAGCGCGACAATATCCTCCGCTTTCTTAGAATCGTTGATGGTAACAATCACAGTTTTAGCAATCTCTAATCCGCATTTTTTCAAAAAATCCGGATTTGTTGCTTCCCCATAATAGGTTATCACGCCCTCAGCCCGCCTGCGTTTGACAATGGCTGGATTCGCATCCACCAACAAATAGCGAATAGATTGGCCTTGCAAGAATTGAGCGACTAAGCTTCCAACCCGACCGCCGCCAATAATAATCGCTCCGCCTTGTTCCAATGCCTCACTGCCTCCTGTTACATCTAAAGCTGGGGCACGTGACGAATAAGCCGCCTCAATTTTCTCACCCAGTAATACCAAGAGTGGCAAGATCGCCATGCCCAAAGCGACTGCAGCCATCAACACACTCTGAAGGTCTTGATTCAATAAACCGCCTGCTGTCGCCAACCCCAAAAGCACGAAGGCAAATTCCCCGGCAGGGCCCAATAACAGGCTTAATTCGAGCCCCTTCACCCATGGCAAGCCAAAGGCCAGGCCCGCAGGAATAATCACCAAGGTTTTACACGCAATAACGCCCAGCAAGAGCAACATCAACATGCCCAAATTGTTCCATATCAAAAGCGGATCGATTTCGAATCCGATAGAGATAAAAAAGACCCCCAGTAAAATTCCTTTGAATGGCTCGATAATGCTTTCAATCATCCGACGATATTCGGTTTCTGACAATAAAAGCCCCGCTGCAAAGCCCCCTAATGCCATCGACAGACCAAACGCCGATGCAATCATTCCTGCACTGATCACAATGGCTAAAACAGTTGCCAAAAACATATCGGGACTATTGGTTGCAACAACCCGCAAAACCGGCTTGAAAAGACTATGACCGATAAAAATCAACAATGAAATTGCCAATATGCTGCTCATCGCCGCAGAGAGAATTTGATCCAGCACATGCGTTGAGGCAGGTTGTGCTAACAGGCCCAATAAAATGATAAAGGGTATGACCACCAGATCTTGCTTCAGCAAAATTGCAAAGGCTGCCCGCCCCACAGGTGTCGATAGCTTTTTACGCAAAGATAATTCTTCAATAATAATGGCTGTTGAAGAGAGCGAAAAAGCCGCACCGATACATAAAGCTGCTTTGAGGGACAGACCAAGCAAAGTGGCAACTCCAGTTATGAGTGCCATCGAGCCGATGACTTGTAGAGCCCCATAACCAAAAATCATTTTACGCATCGTCACCAAGCGATTGAAAGACAATTCAATGCCAATCAAAAACATCAGCAATAAAATACCCAATTCCGCCAAAGCCGGAAAATCCGAATGATCTGATATCGTGATATAATCAACATACGGAATATGATCTGCAAAGCGTGACAGGCCATAAGGGCCCATCACCACACCCATCACTAAAAATCCAACAACGGGCGAAATTTTAAGCCGACTCAGGCTTGGCACCAAGGCGCCCGCTGTCGCTAAAACAAGAATGATTTCTTTATAGGTGGATATGTTGACGGGAAGGGCCATACCGCATGTCCTTATTATGTCGCGCTTTGTTTGCTTGTTAACTTATGCTCTTATTTTTAAAATCAACAAATGGCAATGCTGTTTGGTTTTCAATCGTTTCTTCATCAAGCACTGAGAACGCGTGATCAGTTGTGAATATACGCTTTCATAGGGCGTTAAAATAAATGATCAAGCTGAATAAGCGCAGGCGTAGTGATGCATGCGAAATGACACTTTAAAAAATGCATTTTGAAACTGCATAAAGAGCATGAACAAATCTCATTTTTTACTAGGGATGAGGAGTGAATTTCGCAGCGCAAAACAAATTGCACCGTGAAGAGCGTGTTTACTCTTTTACTTTTTTAAAAATTATGGTTCACTGTATACAATTCAAAGATGCCTTACCAGATGATCATCATTGTCGGGAGGAGAGATTGGGTTGGATTCGCTTTTTTAATGGCGCACATTCGCTTTATGTCAATGAACGGCACTTTCGTGCGCATCACGAAATGATCTCCAAAGATATGATTTCCCATTTGCCTGCCAATAAAGGTGTGGTGATTGATTATGGATGCGGCGATGCAATCAATGCTGATTGTGTTGCAGCGCATTGCAAAACACTCATCTTGGTCGAAGCCTCCGAACGGCTTAGAACACGGCTTTTAGAGCGCTATGCCCACCATCCCGTGATCCAAATCTTATCACCCAATGACTGTTTGACGTTAGAGCCTGCCTCTGTTGATGTTGTGATCATCCATTCTGTGTTGCAATATTTACGATGGGAAGAAACCGGCACTTTAATTGGTCAAATGGGACGTTTAATCAAACCCCATGGCTCTATTTTGCTCGGTGATATTGTGCCGCCTAATCGGACAATGATCCAAGATGTTCTTGCCCTCTTGATGTTTGCCTGGCGCGGACAGTTTTTATTTGCCGGGCTTTTCGGATTAGTCACGACATTTTTCTCTCACTATAGGACGTTACGCAAACGCTATGGATTGACCTGTTATTCAGCGCAGGATATTCACCAAATGGCCCGCAAAAATGGCCTCTTTACCCGCGCACTGCGCCGCAATATCGGGCATGACCAAAGTCGCAATATGTATCAATTACGGTTACAATAACGCCTCATCATCCTTGCGGCCTCTGATTGAGAACCATCGCGCTGCCGGATCATGATGGGCTGGGTATATTTGAACATCTTTGCTGTTTGGCCTGTTTTCTCATAAGGCAGAACTCGCAATCCCATCAGCAGTATTGACTCTCAATCCCGACAATAATATCAGCTCTGACATGATCCTGTAATTCGCATACTTCTTCCGTATATCTTTGGCGCTTCATCATGTTTTATAAAATTTTTTCCACACTTGCTTTGTTGGCAAGCACTGTGAGTTTTGCCGCAGCATCAGATCTGCCCAACAAAAAAACACCATTAAGCCCAACGTCTATCGGCACGCATTCAAGAGTCGAGTCGCGCGCGCCATCCCTTAAACCTGTTCCGGCGACTGCGTGGTCCGGCCCCTATCTTGGACTTGCAACAGGATATGCGTTTGACGGTCGCAGCAAAGTTACTCAAGGTGACGAAGTGACATTAGGAGGCAATCGCGGCGTGCTGGCCAGTGCGCAACTCGGCTATGATAGTGCTTTTCAACAAAGCGTAATCGGCTTAGCAACCGATTTTTCACTTGCCACGACGAAGCGCACACATCACTGGGATACCGTTATTACAGCATCTGTACCTGTTGCGATGACAATGCGGGCACGGCTTGGCTACGCGTTTGATGAAAAAATTCTCACCTATCTCACAGGCGGCTTGGCCTCTACACAGCAAACCATTCATGCCGTGACCTCCAGTGCCAACAAAAGCCAAACCCAAATGCTGTTAGGCAATGTCTTCGGTGTCGGTGCGGAATATCGTATCAGCCCGCACATAACCTCTTTTATTGAATTTCGACACTATCGCTATTTGAAAGAACACTACGCAGATTTTGAAGCGGCGCATCTCGATTATGCGCAAAAAGAATTTCGCTTAGGTGTCAATTACCGCTATTGATCCATGGGACTGTG
>CAWUMW010000207.1:0-4369 GCA_963923415.1 uncultured Hyphomicrobiales bacterium
GAGACAGGCTCAACATGTAACCCCAAGGCTTGCGCAACATGGACTTCGACACTGGGGTCAATATTGGCGAAGGTGCCGACAGCACCGGATATAGCACAGGTGGCAATTTCTTCACGCGCGGCGAGAAGGCGGGTTTTACAGCGATCAAATTCCGCATAGGCCAGCGCAAGCTTAATGCCGAATGTGGTCGGTTCGGCATGGATCCCATGCGAGCGACCAATGGTTGGGGTCAGCTTATGCTCAAAAGCCCGTTTTTTCAGTGCGCTTAACAAGGCATCGATATCTTTGAGTAAAAGATCGCTAGCGCGCATCAATTGCACATTGAAACATGTATCAAGCACATCGGATGAGGTCATGCCCTGATGCACAAAGCGTGAGTCAGGACCGATAAATTCTCCCAGATGCGTGAGAAAAGCGATCACGTCATGTTTGACTTCGCGTTCGATGGCGTCGATTTTTTCGACATCAAATTGCGCCGCGCCACCTTTTTCCCAGATCATGCGGGCGCTTTCTTTGGGGATGACACCAATAGCGGCCAAAGCATCACAGGCATGCGCCTCAATTTCAAACCAGATGCGGAATTTAGTTTCCGGTGACCAGATTGAAACCATTTCGGGGCGGCTATAACGCGGGATCATGGAAGTATCCTTGATAAGTGAAGTAAACAGCCCTTGCTATAGGCAAAGGCGATGAAGAAGAGGTTTAGGTTTGTGCGGCTTGGGCCGCGTGTCGAATGGCGTTGATGGCTTTTTGATAGCCACCGTCCTCTTTCTGTTTAAAGACGGCGGATCCGGCAACCAGCACATGCGCGCCAGCTTTGGCGATCAGCGGCGCTGTTTCGGCGGTGATCCCGCCATCAACTTCCAGCAAGATATCACGGTCCCCAATCAGATCACGCATGCGGGCGCATTTCTCAATGACGGATGGGATAAAAGCCTGGCCACCAAAACCGGGATTGACCGTCATCAAGAGTACCAGATCGAGCATATCAAGCAGTGGGATGACGACATCCGCCGGCGTGCCGGGATTGAGTGCTAACCCAGCCTTGCAACCCAGATCACGGATGGCTTGTAGGCTGCGATGGGTATGCGGCCCGGCTTCGGCATGAATGGTGAGAATCTGCGCGCCCGCTGCGGCAAAGGCATGCAAATAAGCGTCTGTTGGGGCAATCATCAAATGCACGTCAAAAGGCGTGCGGGTGAGGGGCCGCAGGGCTTTGACGATATCGGCGCCATAGCTGATATTGGGCACAAAATGGCCGTCCATAATATCCAGATGGATCAGATCAGCCCCGGCGCGATCAACCGCTTGCAGCTCCTCCCCCAGACGGGTGAAGTCAGCGGCCAGCACAGAGGGGGCGATTTGGATCGGTTTTTTCATGCCTCTGGCCCTATCATTGTGCGCCGGGCGATGCAAGCCAGCCAGCGGCTGTTTCCCAAGCAAATCAAGGCGTTTCGGGCTGTGAGAAGGGGCCATCCCCGCTATTCTTAACGCGAAAGGCAGTCATGACTTGTCACATGCTCTGCAATCGTGACAATGGGTGAGGCAGGAGAACGACAATGCAAAAGAAATTTGACTGTCTTGTGCTTGGGGCTGGGATTGTCGGGATTGCCACCGCTTTGAAGATCCAAGAGCGGGGCCGCTCGGTTTTGCTGGTGGATAAAGGCGAACCGGGTGCGGCGACCAGCTATGGCAATGCGGGTATTATTGAGCGCAGTTCTATTTTCCCGCATGCATTTCCGCAGGCTTTGAGCGAAATTCTGTCGGTGGTTGGTAATCGACGTTTGGATGTGCGGTTTCACTGGAAAGCCTTGTGGGATGCTGCGCCCTTTTTGTTTCGCTATTGGCGCGCGTCCTCACCTGAGCGGCATTTGCAATCGGCGCAGGCCGCTTTGCCCTTAATCCGCAATTGCTTGGCCGAACATATGGCGCTGATCGAACCCGCCGGTGCGCAGCATTTGATCCGCTCAACGGGCTGGCTCAAATTCACGCGCAACCCTGCCAAGATGGAGAAATATTTGCTCGATCTTGAAACGGTGAAACCCTATGGGGTGCAGGCCGAGATCATGGATGGCAAGGGCTTTGCTATCAAAGAGCCGCATGTGACAACGCCGGTTGTCGGGGCCGTCCATTTTACCGATCCGGCCAATGTGACCGATCCGCAGGAATTATCGCGCGCTTATCTGCGCCTGTTTGAACAGCGGGGGGGCGTGTTTTTGAAAGGGGACGCGCGCTCGATGGATCAATCGGGGGATGAATGGCGGGTGGATACGGTGGAGGGTGCGGTGCGTGCGCGCGACATCGTCTTGGCTTTGGGGCCTTGGAGTGCAGAGATTGTTGCCCCGCTTGGCTATTATGTCCCGTTAGGCATTAAGCGTGGCTATCACCGCCATTATCGACCGATTGGCAATGCGGTTTTAAATCATACGCTTTATGATGCCGACTATTCCTATTGTGCAGCCCCGATGCTGAAAGGGGTGCGCATTACGACAGGCGCGGAATTTGCGTTTCGTGATGATCCGCCCACTCCCGATCAGATGCATGCGATTGAGCCGCTGGCGCGGTCCATGTTCCCCTTAGGGGAGGCGGTGGAGGCTGATCCATGGATGGGGTCGCGGCCATGCACGCCCGATATGCTGCCGGTGATCGGGCGCGGAGCCAAACATAAGGGGCTGTGGTTTGCCTTTGGACATTCGCATCACGGACTCACGCATGCGGCCGTGACCGGGCGTTTGGTTGCTGAAATGTTGACGGGTGATACACCCTTTTGCGATCCGACCCCTTACCGGATTGAGCGGTTTTGAAAATGATCGCGATAGGCTGGCGGACTGTTGGCAAAGGGCAAGGCCGTTGCCTCATAAACCGCGCGGGCAATGGCGCGGGCCAGCACATCGCTGGCGGCATGGCATAGAAACGCCAGCGCCCCCGCATCGACGGGAGACTGGCCGGGGGAGGCGGTTGAGGCGGAAAACACCACATCCCCATCCATCGGCGTATGAACAGGCCGGATTGCGCGGGCCAGTCCGTCATGGGCGGCCAGCGCGAGTCGCTTGCACTGTGCTTTTGACAAGGGCGCATCGGTGACAACGGTCGCAATCGTTGTATTTTCGCCCGTCATGCCTTTAAATTTGGGGGTCCGCAGTGCGGATGTCAGGGTGGAGGGGAAGCCCAAGCCACCAAACTCTGCCCCTTCTTCATAAGGGGCGGCCCAGAAATGCGGCGTATCGCCCATCGTGACTTGACCGATCGCATTCACGGCTACCAAAGCGCCGATCAGGCTGCCATTGGGCAGGCGTTGTGAGGCTGACCCCAAGCCGCCTTTGAGATCAGGCAGGGTGGCCCCATAACCAGCCCCCACGCTGCCTAAGACCATGTCCTGCCTTGCGGACTGCAAGGCCTTGACGCCGAGCACATGATAAGGGGAGAGGTCGGTGTGATAGAGGCTGCTTTTGTCGCCGCCATTCAGTAAATCAAAGAGAATGGCCTGCGGGACAATCGGCACCCGCGCGTCTCTGACTGCAAAGCCGCGCCCTTGCGCCGCAAGACCTGCCATCACGCCGCCTGCCGCAGCCAGCCCAAAGGCCGAACCGCCAGACAGCACAAATGCATCAACGCGCTCAACCGTCATGTCCGGCTCTAGCAAGGCCGTGTCGCGCGTGCCAGGGGCCCCGCCCAAAATCGCAACCGAGGCAATAGCGGGCTGATCAAAGACCAGCACCGTCACCCCTGAGGCTAGCTGCTCATCATGGGCAGAGCCTATCTTAAGGCCGGATAGATCGGTTATTAGATTGCGCATGCGTTTTCCCAGAACTCACGCGCGAGACTAGCATTGTTATGTGCAGGAGAACAGAGGCGCGCAAGAGGGGCACGGAAGAGGGAGGCACGCAAGAGGGATGCGGATGGCCCTTCTCAAAAGCGCCAAACTCGACTAAGCATCGGGCATGAGTGATCTGTCCCTTCCTGCTATTTTTGTTGCCGGGGTGCTGAGTTTTCTGAGCCCCTGTGTGCTCCCGCTTGTGCCGCCTTATTTGACCTATCTCGCCGGACAAACCGCCGAAGAAATGGAAGCCGAGGGGGTGCGGGTCGCCCAACAGGATTTGCTCTGGTCGGCCTTGCTGTTTGTGCTGGGCTTTTCAACCATTTTCATTGGTTTGGGGGCGACCGCATCGGTGTTTGGGCAGGTTTTGCGGGTCAATCTGGAGTGGCTGTCTTATGCGGCTGGGCTGGCGATCATGCTCATGGGATTGCATTTTCTTGGCGTGTTTCGGATTAGTCTGCTCTATCGTGAAAAGCGGTTTCAGATGGAAAAACCTTTAGGGGTTTGGGGCGGCTATGTGATGGGCCTAGCCTTTGCTTTCGGTTGGACACC
>CAWUMW010000208.1:0-4361 GCA_963923415.1 uncultured Hyphomicrobiales bacterium
GATCGATTGGGTGCATGAGGCGCGTGAAACAGCCTCCGGTCTTGTGATCAATCCGGCAGCTTTTACGCATACTTCCGTGGCATTGCTCGATGCGCTCAATACATTTGATCATCCGATTATTGAAGTGCATATTTCCAATATTCATCAACGTGAAGCCTTCCGTCACCATTCCTATATTTCGCCCATAGCGTCCGGCGTGATTGCTGGTTTTGGTACACAGGGTTACCAATTGGCTCTTCAGCGTCTGGCTGTTTTAATGGCTCAAACCAAGGCCTAGTTGAAACGCTCAGGCAAATTGTCATGCAGGGATAATCCGATGATCACAGGAAAGACCAAGTTGATTGCCCATATCGGTTATCCGACCGAGTCATTTCGGGCGCCGATGATTTATAATCCTTATTTCAAAAAATACGCGATTGATGCGGTGGTTGTGCCGATGGGCTGCAAGGCTGAAGACTACACTGCCTTTTTGCCTTTGGTGTTTCGGTTGTCCAATATACATGGGGCTTTGATCACGATGCCGCATAAAGTGACAACAATTGCCCTGCTTGATGAGGTGATGACCACGGCAAAAATTGCAGGCTCGTGCAATGCAGTGCGATTGACCGCGGATGGAAAATTGATTGGCGATATGTTTGATGGCGAAGGCTTTGTGCGCGGTGTCTTGCGCAAAGGACGTATCTTGAAAGGGGCGCGTGTTTTTATTTCAGGATGCGGTGGTGTCGGGTCGGCGATTGCAGCCTCATTAGCAAAGGCTGGTGTTGGCTTTATGCGTTTGCATGATGCATATGCGCCTATCATGCAGGGGTTGGCGGATCGACTGAAAACACACTATCCCGCCTTGACATTGGAGGTTGGTGTAGATGATCCCTCTGCAATGGATCTGGTTGTTAATGCAACGCCGTTAGGAATGAAAGAGGGCGATCCCTTGCCGATGGATGTAAGCCGCATTGCACCAGAGTGCTTTGTTGGAGAGGTCGTGATGAAGCAGGAGATCACACCATTTCTTCAAGCGGCTATTGCACGTGGCTGCGCCTATCAAATTGGTTCGGATATGTTGTTTGAACAAATTCCAGCCTATCTGGAATTTTTTGGTTTCAGGACCACAACACCTGATGAGTTACGCGATGTTGCGGAGCTACAATACTGATTGCGGATCGAATCAAGGGGGCCGAGGCCCCCTTTTTTAATCAGTTTATTGCGCAAGTTTTGCTGCGATGCGGGCAACATGCTGCCCTTGAAAATGAGCCCCGGCCAATTCATTGGCTGAAGGCTGGCGTGATCCATCCCCATTGGCAATAGTTGTGGCGCCGTAGGGAGAGCCGCCGGTAATGGCGCTATTGTCCATTTGCCCTTGATATGAATAGGGCAGGCCAACAATCACCATGCCATGATGGAGCAAGACAGTATGGGTTGATAACAGCGTGCTCTCTTGTCCGCCATGCTGGGTGGCGGTTGAGGTAAAGACACTGCCAACTTTGCCAATCAACTTCCCTTGGAACCACAGTCCCCCTGTTTGATCGAGAAAGTTTTTCATCTGGGCTGGCATATTGCCGAACCGTGTGGGTACCCCCAAAATGATCGCATCATAATCCGGCAGTTCATCGACGGTTGCAATCGGGGCTTGTTGATCGAGTTTGAAATGATTTTGCCGCGCGATCTCTTCCGGCACCAATTCGGGGACGCGTTTGATGATCGCTTCCGCCCCTGTTTGACGTACGCCCTCAGCCACCGCTTGCGCCATGCTTTCAATATGGCCATAGCTTGAATAATAGAGAACCAAAACTTTTGTCATAACGCGCTCCCTGAATTAAAATTCATAGCCAAGCAGACGATCAACGGAATAGCGGCCCCCGCCACGAATGGCATAGGACAAAGCGGCCACTCCCCATAACAACGGATATTCAATGCCTCCTGCGGTCCAAAAAAAGCCTTGGGGCAAATGCACCAAAACAACCGCCACCGCCATCACGCCAAAGATCAACACGGAAACGGCACGGGTTGCCAAACCAACGGCCAGAAATAAGCCGCCGAAAAATTCGATCAAGCCGGCGAGCAAGGCGAATGAGGCTGGCAGGCCCAGCTTGCTGGCAAAAAACTGACCCGTCGCCTCTACGCCATAGCCGCCAAACAGGCCGAAGAGTTTTTGTGCGCCATGAGGAACCAGCAATAACCCGGTCGTTGCCCGCAACAGCGGATCAGCGATGGGTTCAAACAGTTGGGCGAGGGAATGAAGGGTCGGAATGATCGGAATGATCGGTTTAACCGGCAGAGTGGTTTCATTAGACATGTTTAAATCCTTGAAAAATTGGTTTTTTTCTTTTGTTGACGCTGTGGCCCAATCAGTGGGGCTTGGCATGAATTTAATTTATTTATTTAATGAAACAATATATTGATTTAGCATAAGACTGTTGCGGAAAGTGAAACAATATGGATCGTATGGCAGCGCTTGAAGCCTTCGTCAAAGTTTGCGAAACCAAATCCTTTACCGAGGCTGCATCACGATTGGGGCAGTCTAAATCGGCCATCAGCCGACTGATCAGCGGTTTGGAAAGTGAGTTGGGCACCCGGCTTTTGCAGCGTTCAACGCGCATGCTGACGCTGACGGAAGCCGGACAAAGCTATTATGAACGCATGTCGCGGATCTTATCGGATGTTGAGGAAGCCAACCGCGCGGTCAGTCAATTGCAGGCTGCGCCGCGTGGTCGCTTACGGGTCAATGCGCCGATGAGTTTTGGCTTTTTGCATTTAGCAGGGGTGCTGCCAGATTTTATGCAGCGCTATCCGGAAGTGCGGATTGATCTGGTGATGAATGATCGTTTCGTCGATTTGGTTGAAGAAGGATTTGATGTGGCCGTGCGGATAGGTGATCTGTCCGATAGCAGTTTGATTGCAAAAAAATTATGCCTCATTCGTTTGGTGGTCTGCGCCAGCCCCGATTATTTGCATCGTAAGGGTGTGCCACAGACACCGGACGATCTGCGCCAGCATGTTTGTTTGTGCAACAGCAATGTGCGATCATCGCATGAATGGACATTTGTGGGGCCGCAGGGGCGTGCATGGCCTGTTGATGTGGACGGCTCCATGACTGCCAATAATGGCGATGCCTTGAGGGTTGCGGCTCTGAAAGGATTGGGACTGACGCTGCTGCCGAGTTTTATTGTGGGCGCTGATATACAGGCAGGCCACCTCGTTCCGGTTCTCGATGCCTATGTTGAGCAGAAATTATCACTCTTTGCTGTTTATCCCACCGCCCGTCATCTATCGCCAAAAGTTAGAGCCTTTGTTGATTTCCTCACCGAGCGGTTTGGCACACGACAATATTGGGATGAAGGGCAGCCAAGCGCGATAAGCCCAAGCGATGACATAAGCCGTTCTCAATAGCTCACACCGATGGAAGATGCAGTGTGAGCTATTATTCAATGGTCGTGTTATGCAGCGCGTAAAGGCAGACCTAGTAGCTCACGCGCCTGCTGCCAGGTGGCGACAGGGCGGGAATGTTTGGCGCAAATCTCAACAGCGCGTTTGACGAGTGCGGCATTTGAGGGCGCCAGATGATCGCGGTCGATCCGCACATTATCCTCAAGGCCGGTGCGGGTATGCCCGCCTTTGGCAATAGACCATTCATTGATCAGCAGTTGATTGGCGCCGATCCCGGCGGCGCACCACTGTGCATCAGGTGCCAGTCGTTTGAGCGTTTCGATGTAAAAATCAAAAATGCGCTCATCAGCAGGCATGGCATTTTTAACGCCCATCACAAATTGTACATAAAGCGGCCCTTTCAATCGGCCATCTTTGGCCATCCGGGTTGCTTGAACAATATGCGATAAATCGAAGGCCTCGATTTCTGGTTTTACATTATATTTAATCATTTCCGCGGCTAGCCAATCGACTAGATCAGGCGGGTTTTCATACACACGGGTTGGGAAATTGTTGGAGCCCACTGATAAGGAGGCCATGTCGGGGCGCAAAGGCAGCATTCCACCACGGGCTTGTCCCGCGCCAGATCGTCCTCCCGTTGAAAGTTGAACGATCATGCCCTTGCAATGTTTTTCAAGGCCTTCCTTGAGCCGTGCGAAACGTTCAGGATCAGCCGTTGGTTTGCCCTCATCATCACGAACATGGCAATGGGCAATGGTTGCACCAGCCTCAAACGCTTCATGCGTGCTTTCAATTTGTTCGGATACCGTGATCGGAACCGCTGGATTATTCTCCTTGGTTGGCAGGCTTCCGGTGATAGCAACGCAAATAATGCAAGGTTGACTCATTGTGATCTCTATCGGTTATCAGTGGATCGTATGGGGCATTTCTAACCTGTGTTGGCTTAAAACGCAGCTGTTAATTTAAAAGTCTTCTGTGCA
>CAWUMW010000209.1:0-4319 GCA_963923415.1 uncultured Hyphomicrobiales bacterium
GGGTTTAAAGGCACGGGGTTTAAAGGCACGCTGGCACATCTCGCGCTTGACGGGGGCGGGGGGATCTCGATAAATTGTTCGCATAGCGAAATTTTGTTCATTATACGAACATATTTTGATGCGCAGGTCAACTGGTTTTTGGTGTCGACCTTCAAAAGCAGGCAGAGGATGGACGGCCCAAACGCGCAAGGCTGCCCTTGTGCCAGCTGGTGACCCTGATTAGGGTCTGACAATAGGGAGACGGGCGCAGATGGCATTTTCGGCATTAGACAGCACACTCACAGGCCCCTTATTTGTTCCGCACACAATGGCGGTGCATTTTTCAGATGCGGCACGTCTTGAAGCGATGCTGCGGACTGAATGGGCTTTGGCGCAGGCTCAGTCGGACTGCGGACTGATCCCGCCCGCTTTGGCGCAGGCTTTGGCTCAGATCACCTCAGCTGATTTTGATCTGCAGGCCTTGGGTCAAGCCACAGCCCTGTCGGGCGTTCCGACGATCCCTTTTGTGGCGGCTTTGCGGGCCTTGGTGCCGAAAGCATGTGAGCCTTACGTGCATCAAGGGGCCACGACACAAGATATTTTGGATACAGCGTTGGTACTCTGTGCACAGGCTGCCTCCAAGACGCTGGTGGCGCAAGCTGCGGCGGTGATGGCAGGTTTATGCGTCTTGGCCGAGCGTGAGGCTTTAACGCCGTGTGTTGGGCGCAGTTATGGACAGCATGCCGTGCCGGTGAGTTTTGGCTATAAAGTGGCGGTGTGGCTGGCAGGTTTGTGTGATGTGATGGACAGCTGGCCGGGCGTAGCGCAGCAGGCCTTTAAGGCTTCACTGGCGGGGCCGGTGGGCACTTTATCAGGACGCTCGGACACCGAGCAAAAGGTTGCGCAGCGCTTTGCAAGCCTGTTGCAGGTGGGGCATGATCCATTGCCGTGGCATGTGCGGCGTGCCGGCCTCACGGGATTGGCCTGCTGGTTAGGGCAACTGATGGGTGTGCTCGCAAAAGTGGCCGAAGATGTGGTGATGATGGCCTCTACCGAAGTAGCGGAAGTGGCTGAACCCTTTATCAAAGGGCGGGGTGGATCCTCTGCGATGCCGCATAAACGCAATCCCGTATCAGCCACTGTGATTTTGGCCGCGCATCGGCAAGCCCCCTCACTTGTTGCAACTCAAATGTCTTGCATGAATGGCGCACAGGAGCGCCCGGCTGGTGCATGGCATGCGGAATGGACGGTGGTGCCACAATTATTTGCGCTTGCTGCTGGTGCCTTGCAGGAGGCTGAGCGTTTAGCGCAGGGTCTTGAGGTGGATCGGGCGCGCATGATGCGCAATCTGGATCAGACGCATGGGTTAATTTTTGCCGATGCGGTGGCAACGGTTTTGGCGCAGCATATTGGAGGCGGCGCGGCGCATCATCTGGTTGCACAGGCGGCTGATCAGGTGCGTGAACAGCGTGTATCGTTGCGACAGATTTTACCAAGCCTTGCCGATTGGCCATCCAGCCTCACCGCAGACGTGTTGGACCCTTGTTTTGACATGACACCAGCGGTGCGGGCAGCCGCACATTTCGTGCCAGTGGCCGTAGCACGAGCACGCCTAGCGGCTTTGGTATAAAACTGTCCTTGATGGGAGAAAGAGATCACCATGCCTTTAATCGCAGTCAACGGAACGCATCTTTTTTATGACCTTGCCGGGCCGGAAGGGGCGCCGGTCGTGGTGTTTTCAAACTCGCTGGGGACAACAGCGGAAATGTGGGACGCGCAAGCGCGTGCATTGGCAGGGCGGTGTCAGGTGTTGCGCTATGACACGCGAGGACATGGGCGATCACATACTGCGGGACCGGTACGACTCGAAACTTTAGCGCGCGATGTGATCGGTTTGTTGGATGCGCTCGCTATCAGCTCCGCCCATGTGGTTGGCTTGTCTCTGGGCGGCATGACGGCGCAATATTTGGGCATTCATTATCCTACGCGGGTGCGCTCATTGGCGCTGATGGCAACAGCAGCGCATTTGCCGCCTGCGGATGCATGGATGTTGCGTGCTCAGACCGTCCGCGATCAGGGCTTGGGAGCCATTGTTGATGGCGCTATGACGCGTTGGTTTACGCAAGCGGCTGAAACGCAGTGTCCGCAACGCAAAGCCTTTACCCGGCAGCGGTTTTTGTCGAGTGATGCGGAAGGTTATGCTTTATGTTGCGAGGCTTTGGCGGCGGCGGATTTGCGGGCTGATTTGACCCGGATTAAAGCGCCGACGCTCGTCTTGGCCGCAGAGGGAGATCCCGTCACAACGGTGCCGATGGGACTTGAATTGGCTGCCGGCATTGCGGAGGCGCGCTTTCATCCGATCACCGAGGCCGCACATTTATTGGCCGTTGAACAGCCCGATCAAGTCAACAGGGTATTAATCGATTGGCTTGAGCAGCAAGGCGCATTGGTGCCTCCTTATGGGGGGTCTTTGTTCGAGCAAGGCTTAGCCAACCGCAAGGCCGTGTTGGGGATCGATCACGTGCAACGCTCGCTCGACAATGCGAATGCCTTCACTCAGCCGTGGCAGGATTTTATTACCCGCATGGCGTGGGGGGAAACTTGGGGCAATTCTGATCTTGATTGGAAGCTGCGTTCAATCTCGACGCTTTCCATGATGGTAGCGTTGCATCGTGAGGAAGAATTTAAATTGCATGTCCGTCCGGCTTTAAAAAATGGCGTGAGCCTCAAAGAATTGCGCGCTTTGTTACTGCATTGTTCAATTTATGCGGGCGTTCCTGCAACCAATGCGGCGTTTCGTTGGACACGCGAAGTGCTAGGGGCTGAGAGCGAAGCAGTTGATCAAGAGCTTTGATGAAGGGTCTGGTGCGTCTGATTGCGTGCGCATTTTAAGTGTGCGGGATTAGGGTCGCTGATGCCCATCGGATTTATGTGAGCCCCGTAACGAGACGAAACCTATAGCGAGACGAAGCATAAAGCTGGTTGAAGCAATAAGACATAGAATAAAAGATCTAGAATAAAAGATCTGGAACAAAAGGCCTCTGTTTATTGAGAGGCCTTTTGTTGAGGATAGGCTTAGGCGGCTTGCAGCCAATTTTGTAACTTGGGCCGGCGCTCAATCACCTCGCCATAGATCGAACCGATTTCGCGTAATTGCTGGCCGCCTTTAATGCTCAATTCGATCGACACCGCGATGCACATCACATGGCCGATCCGCCGTGGCGGGCCGAGCGGATCACCAGCGCAGCCGATCCGTTTCATCAAGCGATGCATGTTCAGATCAAAAACGGCAACTGTATGGGTAAGGCCAACCTCTAATCCAATTTCATTGCCAGCAATCAACATTTCTAATGCAGCGCGACTGAAAGGGGCGCGCTCGCCATGCGCACCAACATCGCTATCGACGCAAAAGCGGCTCCCCTCCCAAATGCGCGGGCTATAGACCGGTGATTGACCGGGCAAAAGCTCCGAAAAAATATCGTTGATCATCGTAAAGCCAGTGGTTGGCAGAAGTCGCGAAGAGCCAATCACCTGGTCTTGTTCGTCCATCACCAAGAGATAAAGAGGGTCCATTGCATCGAAGCCGTCGACTTCCCAATCATTAATAATCGGGACATCCCATTGCATGCGATCATAAAACACGCGTTTGCGTAAACGGTGCATTTGATCAATTTCACGGGCAAATAAATGCCGCTCATGTCCATGTATCATTTTAATCATTGCGCACCTCAATCCTTTTATATCCTGTAACAGATAAGTAAAACGCCTGGATGCGCACATGTAATACTTTGGTCATATCGACAATGTACGCATAATATCAATTTATGATGAGAATTTATATTTGAAAGCTGATCTAAAGGTCAGTAATCGCTGGTTTGCGTGTAGTATTCAGGATTTGCAACCTTGGGTTGCAAATGTTCTTTCTTTCCCCGTACTGCATCGGTTTTGAGCCGTTCCTTAGAGTTGCCGGTGAAATAAAACGTCAGGTTGTATTGTGCCTGTGCCCTGCAATGTCACGATATGACTGGCCGGACGGGGCTGTTGCCCCCGTCTGTTATGCCGCATAACGGCAGGCGGTAAATCTTCAGCGAAAACCGCAGAGAGGCATCGCAAACATTACCAATTCAGCCGACTGTCTTGATGGCTTATGTTGTGTGCCGCAACCGGGCAACAGCCCTTTTAGCTTTTATGTGCCGCAACCGGGCAAAAGCCCTTTTGGGTTATGTGTGCCGCAATCGGGCAAAAGCCCTTTTGGCTTATATGTGCCGCAACCGGTGCCATTGCACTGTTTTAACCCCCACCGCACCCCGCAAAAGGGCTTTTGCCCGGTTGCGGCACAC
>CAWUMW010000210.1:0-4296 GCA_963923415.1 uncultured Hyphomicrobiales bacterium
GGCAGGCTGTGGCACCCAACACAAATAATCCGTCCATCACTTGAGACGAATGCGCCGTTTAGCCTTGCGGTATCGGCATCAAGGTTTCGGGTTGCGCAAATCCCTTTAAACCTTCGATCCGCTTCATCCATGCGCTCAGATGCGGCACTGTGGCGAGATCAAACCCGCCTTCAGGCGCATAGCGCACGGTGCCATAAAGATCGATATCGGCCATGGTGACATGCTCACCCACCAACCAATCACGCCCTTTCAAAGCTTCGTCCAGCACGGCCAAAGCCGCTTGACCATCGCTCTGATACATAACCAGCGTGGCCGCATCAAATTGACGGAACCCCAAACGAGCGGCCCGTGTCCGATAGAGATTGGCCGACAGACGATCCCATCCCCATGCCATCCATTGGCGGGCCTCGATCCGCTCATTGAGCGTGCTGCCCCCAAACTGGCCCAGCTTGTCGGCCAGATAGTCCAAAATCACCATCGACTGCACAACCGATTGCCCATTGGAGCGATCAATCAATAAAGGCACCTGACCAAATTTGCTTTTAGCCCGAAAGGCGTCGGTCTTGTGTTCGCCGCCCCGCAAATTCACATGCACATAGTCAAAAGGCTCCGCCGCCAAAGACAGCATCAAAGCCACTTTATAAGCAGGACCGGAGAGATAAAGCCCATAAAGTTCAAAGCGTGCAGCACTCATATCTGATCGTTCCTTTCAATTTGACTCAAGACCAATTTTGGCTTTGAGCAGATCCGAAACAGCTTGCGGATTGGCCTTGCCGCCTGTTTGCTTCATCACCTGTCCAACAAACCATCCCAGCATGCCATGCTTGGTGCGTGCTTGTTCAACCTTGTCAGGATTTTGCGCCATCACGGCTTCCACCGCAGCCTCAATCGCACCTAAATCGGTGACTTGAATCATCCCGCGCGCCTCAACAATCTGGCGCGGATCTCCACCTTCAACAAACACGATTTCAAACAAATCCTTGGCCATTTTGCCAGAGATCGTGCCGTCGCTGATCAGATCAACAATCGCGCCCAATTGGTCGGCGGAGACCGGCGAGGTTTCAATGCTTTTGCCTTCTTTGTTCAACCGTCCGAACAATTCATTGATCACCCAATTGGCGGCCATCTTCCCGTCACGGCCTTTGGCCACGGCTTCGAAATAATCGGCCTGCGCCCGCTCTGCCACCAACACACCCGCATCATAAGAGGGCAAACCATAGGCTTGCATGAAGCGCGCCTTTTTCGCGTCCGGCAATTCGGGCAAAGCCCCTTTCAAAGCATCAACAAAGGCTTGATCAAATTCCAACGGTAACAAATCAGGATCAGGGAAATAGCGGTAGTCATGCGCCTCTTCTTTCGAGCGCATGGACCGTGTTTCGCCTTTACTCGGATCAAACAAACGGGTCTCTTGATCGATCGTGCCGCCGTCCTCGATAATGGCAATCTGCCGACGCGCTTCCGTCTCAATGGCCTGCCCAATAAAGCGGATGGAATTCACATTCTTGATTTCACAGCGTGTGCCTAAGCCTGCACCGGGTTTACGCACCGAGACATTCACATCGGCGCGCAACGAGCCTTCTTCCATATTGCCATCGCATGTACCCAGATAACGCAAGATCGTGCGCAATTTGGTGACATAGGCACGGGCTTCTTCGGATGAGCGTAAATCAGGCTTTGAGACAATTTCCATCAAAGCAACACCGGAGCGATTCAAATCGACATAGCTCAGCGTCGGATGCTGGTCATGCAGCGATTTGCCCGCATCTTGCTCAAGATGCAGGCGCTCGATCCCCACTTTGATTTGAGTGCCATCGGGCATATCAACCAGCACAACACCTTCGCCGACAATCGGATATTTATATTGGCTGATCTGATAGCCTTGCGGCAAATCGGGATAGAAATAATTTTTGCGATCAAAGACCGAGCGCAAATGAATTTCTGCATTCAAGCCCAGTCCGGTGCGCACGGCCTGTTTCACGCATTCTTCGTTGATCACGGGCAACATACCGGGCATCGCGGCATCGACCAGCGACACATGCGCATTTTGCTCACCGCCGAATGCGGTCGAAGCCCCGGAAAACAATTTAGAATGAGAGGTAACCTGCGCATGGATTTCCATGCCGATCACCACTTCCCAATCTCCTGTTGCGCCTGCAATGAGCTTCTTAGGATCCGTTGTTGCGTTCATGACCGTCCTCGTCGCTTTCTATCCTGTGCCTGCCTGTGAGCGCATGGGCTGCATAACCCAGACCCGCCCAGAAAAATCCACCCAACACCCTGAAAAAGGCATGGGCGCCGCCAAACATGAAGCCCCCTTCGAACCAGCTCAGTCCGAGCTGATGCATCAGAAACCCCATCGCAATTCCCGACAAGGCCGCCGCAGGCCCCGCCAAAATCAATTTACCGGGCTGATCGGCATGCCATCCCATCCACAGCCCAATCCCCACGACCAATGGATCGATCACGGCAAACAGAATCAGGGCATGAAACGGCGCCAGATCTGTCAGCACCTTGTCCCAACTCAGCATGACCGCCTCAAACCCACCATGTCTCCGCAGGGGCAAAAGATCCGGCCGCCTGCTCGATCACCTCACCCAATGCAAAGAGGGTCTCTTCATCAAACGGACGCCCGATCAATTGCAAGCCCAGCGGCAAGCCAAGCTGTGAAGTGCCCGCTGGCAAAGCCAGACCCGGCAGGCCCGCCATATTGACCGTGACGGTAAAAATATCATTGAGATACATTTCAACCGGATCGGCAGCCCCCATCTCCCCAATGCCGAAAGCTGGAGAGGGCGTTGCTGGAGTCAAGATCGCATCGACTCCGTCTTGATAGACCTTTTCAAAATCCTGCCGGATCAGCGTCCGGATTTTTTGTGCCCGCACATAATAGGCATCATAATAGCCCGCTGAGAGCACATAGGTGCCAATCATAATGCGCCGCCGCACTTCTTTGCCAAAACCAGCGGCACGGCTCAATTCATACATCTCGGCAATATCTTTGCCCGGCACACGCAAGCCATAGCGCACGCCATCATAGCGGGCAAGATTAGACGAGGCTTCCGCCGGAGCGACGATATAATAAGCTGGCAAAGCATATTGCGTATGCGGCAGGCTGACATCGACAATCTTCGCCCCCGCATCGCGCAAAAAGCCAATCCCCTTTTGCCACAACGCTTCAATTTCCGATGACATGCCGGTGACGCGATATTCTTTCGGAATACCAATCGTCATGCCTTTCACCGAACGCCCCACCGCAGCCTCATAATCAGGCACCGCCTGATCAACCGACGTGGTGTCTTTGGGATCATGTCCGGCCATCGAGCGCAGCATGATCGCATTATCGCGCACAGTGCGGGCAATCGGCCCCGCTTGATCAAGCGAGGACGCAAAGGCCACAATCCCCCACCGCGAGCAGCGGCCATAGGTCGGCTTAATCCCCACGGTGCCGGTGAAGGCTGCAGGTTGGCGGATCGATCCCCCCGTATCAGTCGCCGTTGCGCCCAGGCAAAGCCGCGCTGCAACCGCCGCCGAGGATCCGCCGGAGGATCCGCCCGGCACCAACAAACCCTGCTTGTCGCCTTTTAACGCGGCCTGCAATTTGTCCTTACCCCAATTGGGCGGCGCCCAAGGGGACACCACAGGCCCCAGTGCGGAGGTTTCATTGGAAGAGCCCATGGCAAATTCATCATTATTGAGCTTGCCCAGCATCACCGCACCATCCCGCCACAATTGGCTGGTGACGGTGGATTCATAAGTCGGGATAAAACCATCCAGAATTTTCGAACAGGCGGTGGTGCGGACTCCTTTGGTCGCATAGAGATCCTTGACGCCAATCGGAATCCCTTCCAGCGGTCCAGCGTCACCACGCGCCAGCCGCTCATCCGAGGCTTTGGCCATTGCAAGCGCATGATCAGGGGTTTCCAGCACATAGGCATTGAGAGGCCGGGCCTTCTCCATCGCCTGAAGATGCGCCTTGGTCAGCTCCTGCGCGGAAATGGTTTTTGCTTTCAGCGCATCACGCGCTTGAGCGAGGGTCATATGCGTTACGTCACTCATCCTATCGTCCTGTCCGGCCTAATGCAGGCCACGAAGTGATTTTTCATAAAAAACAGATGTTGGAATATCGGGATAACTCAAAACCGGACCACAGCGCGTAAAACCGGCTCGTTCGTAAACACGCCATGCAGCCTCGAGTCCGAGCCCTGTTTCCAACACCAAATGGGAGAAGCCTTCGCTGCGGGCCAGATCTTCAATCCGATCCAAAATAGCACGACCAATGCCCTGTCTTTGCTGCGC
>CAWUMW010000211.1:0-4293 GCA_963923415.1 uncultured Hyphomicrobiales bacterium
CATCACATATGTTATTCTTTTCATGCTTTGATCCTCGATTTTTGATAGGTCTTGTTGAAGATATGGGATGTTGTGATGCTGACTTCAACCCCAAGGATCAAGAAAAGTTTTATTGTTCATGGGATGTGTTTTTTATACATCACGTCTCATGTCATGTGTTTATCAGAGTTGAGCGTACAGAGTTTTTAAAAACACAGTGGTTTTTGAAGACATGCGTTATAACATTTATGTTGTCACAGCGTGTCATGATAAAAATACAAGCAACTGTTCGTGCGTGAGAAAATTGCGTCTTATTTTTTTGATGTTAGACGTGCTTTTTAAGCTTCGGTCCAGATGCTGACGGGGCTTGGCGCAGATAATCCCGAAAAATGGTTGCGATCGGGCTGAGTTTTTTTCCGCGCCCATAGACAATGAACCAATGCGAATGCAGCGGAAAACCTTCAACAGGCAGCGGTGCAATGTCCTCATGCATCGGATCAATCAAAAAACAATGATGCGATAAAATTGAACAGCCAAGACCCGCCGCTACCCCTTGCTTGATGGCCTCATTCGAACCGAGGCTTAATCTTATCCGTGGGTGCAGTTGATGGCGTGTAAAAAAGCGCTCAATCACCAGCCGTGTGCCCGACCCCGCTTCGCGCATGATCAAGGGATGTTCGAGAAAGTGCGCAAGGCTGATCCGGCGCTTTTTTGTCAGCACATGGTTGCGTGGTGCGATAGCGATCAGCGGGTTGTCCAGAAACATTTCTGTTTCAACATCAAGATCAGAGGGGGGCACTGACATCACAGCAAGGTCGCATTTATTCTCACGTAACAGCGCGATCACGCCGTCGCGGTTTAGAATGTCAAAGGTCAGGTCGATGTCAGGATAGGTTTGGCAAAATTGACCAATCATGCGGGGGATAAAATATTTGGCTGTGCTGACCACAGCAATCCGTAACTGTCCGCGCGACAGGCCTTTAAGGCGATCAATAGTTTGCGAAAAGGCATTCCACTCTTTTAAAATGCTGCGGGCGGTGTGCGCTAATTCTTGCCCTGCTTCAGTCAAATGCACTTTTTTACCGATCACTTCATAAAGCGGCATGCCAATCGAGAGCGAGAGGTCTTTAAGCTGCATCGATGCGGTCGGTTGGGTGACATGGCATGCCTGCGCCGCTTTGCTGATACTGCCTTCATCAGCAAGGGCGAGCAGCATGCGTAATTGGCGAAAGGTCGTATTCATAGATAATAATCTATCATGATTATAAAATAAATCAATTTTTCTTATTTTAAGCGCCGTGTTAGCTGCTTTTCACATTACGGAGGCGCTCTTATGTCTAATCTTACCGATCCAGCCATTTTGTTTTTTCTGCTTGGAGTTTTTGCAGGTCTTGTTCAATCGAACTTAGAAATTCCAGCCCCGATCACGCGTTTTTTGTCGCTTTACTTATTAATGGCGCTTGGCCTGCGGGGTGGGTTTGAGCTTGCGCATTCAGGCCTAACAGTGGATGTGTTGCAGAGTATCCTGTCTGCCTTGTTTCTAGCGGTGTTGGTGCCGCTGATAGGGTTCATGCTGTTGCGGCATGTGGTCAGCGGTTTTGATGCAGCTGCCATTGCTGCGACGTATGGATCCGTTAGTGCGGTAACCTTTATTACCGCAACACGCTATTTGGATGCACAGGGCATTGCCTTCGGTGGGCATATGGCGGCTTCAATGGCCTTTATGGAGTCGCCGGCGATTATTTTAGCTTTGTTGATTGTGCATCATCTGCGGCAACAGAAAACGGGGGGGGTGTCTCCTGCAGCGGATATGCCGAAACTATCGCTCTGGCATGTGTTGAAACACACGCTCACTGATGGGGCGCAATTATTACTGATCGGTGCGGTGATTGTGGGTATCATATCCGGCGAGGCAGGCAAAGCGGCGATGCAGCCCTTTGCGGGGGATTTGTTCCGCGGCATGTTAGCGTTTTTTCTGCTTGATATGGGGATAATGACAGCGAGAAATTTCCCGCCGCTATCCGCGCTCTCGCCTCGGCTGCTGGCCTATGCGGTTTTCGCGCCGCCACTTCATGCCGCACTGGCGCTTGCTGTAGCCCATGGTGTTGGATTACCGGCGGGCGATGGTGGATTGTTGATGGTTTTAGCCGCCAGCGCGTCTTATATCGCGGTACCGGCTGCCCTCCGCTTTGCCGTGCCAGAGGCCAATGCAGCGCTTTATTTTGGATTATCGCTGGGGCTCACCTTTCCGATCAATATTTTAATCGGCATCCCGGTTTATATTCAGATTGCGCAGCATGTGTTGGGGTAAAGGAGGGATGCTATATGACTCTAAGAATCCCTTTAAAGGACGCGTTGCGGTGTTGGTGAGCCAACATGGTAAGCAACAGGCTATTGCTCCAGCTTTTATGCGTGGTTTAGCCATGCTCGTTTCATGCACACAAGATATCGATACGGATCAGTTGGGAACCTTCACTGGTGAGCGTGCTCGACCGGGTACACAGCGTGACACCCTCCTGAAAAAAGCACGTTTGGGGTCTGGCAGGGGCTTTGATTATTTAATAGCGAGTGAGGGTAGCTATGGTCCCGCCCCAACGGTCCCCTATGCAGCCCTCGGGTGTGAAATGATCGCCTTTCTTGATGAGAAGCGTAAACTGGAGATTGTTGAATCAGTTACTAGTCATCGCACTAATTTTTTATCGCAGGTGTTTGATCAAACCCAATTGATCGAAGGGTTTTTAAAAGCGGCTCTGTTTCCAAGCCATGGATTGATCGTGCAGCCAGACGATCAATCCGACTATTGTGTGAAAGGGATCAGGGATTATGAAACGCTTCAGTCCGCCATCATGCAGGCCTGTGCCATAAGCCCAACCAAGCGGTTTGTGCTGAGTGCCGATATGCGTGCCCATTACAATCCCACACGCATGCAAATAATCCGGCACTGTGCAGTTAAATTAGTGCGACGTCTTCACGCGCTCTGCCCGCAATGTTTCACCCCCGGATTTGGCAGCATGTATGGAGAGCGAGGCTTATTATGCGCAGGCTGTGGTCAACCAACTCCGATGATCCAAGCTGAAATTTGGGGCTGTATGCAGTGTGGCTATCAAGAACGGCATCCGCGGCGTGATGGCCTGCGCTTCGCCCGCCAAGCACAATGTGCTTTTTGTAATCCTTAACCTGCGCAACCTGTCTAATATGGTCGTAGAGGCGCTGCGAAACCACACACCTGTTAGGCTGTCTTGTCTCATGCTGAGCGCTTGGGCGGGGATTAAAGAGAGAGAGTATTCAGGGAAGGGGGGGCTATCACGGCCCAAGCTCAAGAGGGATGTCGAGAAAATTCCGGTTTTTAATAAATTAAAAGCTTAAAAGTGAAGAAAAAGCGATAATAAAATTAGCCTGAAATTGGGATTTTATGGCCCAAAATTTCGCTCTCCTTGCATTTTATGCGATGATTTCTACACAAATTTTGAAAATAAGACCTTCAGCGGGAACAGATATCAGTAATCGCAATAAAAATAGGCTTGCTTTAACTTTAGTATATGTTAATTCGCAATTATGAACTTAGTGTTTTGGGGGTTTAGTAATGCGTTTTAAAAGTATTTGCATGTCAGTTTTGGCTTTATCATTATTGAGCGCTTGTGCCAATCGTAGCATAAAAGATGTGTCGATTGAGGATTCAGGCCAAGCCTATAAGGTGAAATTTGGGACTGTGCTGTCGCATAAGCCGGTGAATATCCGGACTGAAGCACTGAATGCCACTAAAGGCGGCGCGGTAACGGGTGCAACGGCTGGCGCTATACTGGGCAGCGCAACTGGGCCTGAAGGCACGGCCAGCGGTCTGTTGGTTGGTTCCGTGCTCGGGGGTGTTGTTGGTATTGTCGGCCACTCCATGGCTGAAACCAATAATGGCATTGAATATGTGATTGCCTTTGCCGATGGCACAACGCAAATCATCGACCAGATCCAAGACTCGAGTGATCCTGTGTTGACCAAAGGTCATCCCGTGATGGTGCAATTTGGTGCCAACACCAATCGCGTCTTGTCAGCAGCTGATTTGCCAACTCATGTCAAAGCCCCCAAAGTGGTGCGTGTTGATGGCGCGCCTGCGCCGCAAAAGCAAATCGGTGTTCGCCATTGCCAAGAAATTGAAAATGAAGGAACAGATAATACGGTTGCTTCATTCTTGTTTGGTAATTCACGCGAAACCAATAGCAGCAGAAAATCCTGCACCTATCAATAAAAATTCTCCGGTTGATTAAACTGCGACTTATATCACATTACCAAAACCCCCGAACGTCGCATCGGGGGTTTTTT
>CAWUMW010000212.1:0-4279 GCA_963923415.1 uncultured Hyphomicrobiales bacterium
GATTTGTATCTGTGGCGTCACCAAGCCCCGCATGAGCATTGGCAACATCCCTTGGTGCGCGAGCATCACGCCCCTGAGCCAACCCGCACCTATGTCAATCAATTAGAGCATTTTCTGGCCGTTATCGCAGGCACAACACCACCGCTGATCACCGCGCGGGATGGATTAATGAGCTTGGCCGCAACGCTGGCCGTTGCCCGTGCTGGCCAAACGCAATCAACCGTCCATATCGCGGATCTGTTAGCGGAAACGGAAGCTCGCGCATGAGCCGGCGCTATTCGTTATCGTTCCTCAGTTGTTTAGGCGCGGCCCCCGAACAGGCCGTAGAGACAGCCGCCCAAGCAGGCTATGACAGCGTCGGATTGCGTTTGTTGCCCGCAGCGCCCGGCGGCATTGCCTTCCCGTTGATGGATGAGCCTCACCGCGTCAAAGCACTGGCCCAGCGCATGCGCGATTGCGGCATCACATTGTTTGATACGGAAATCATCCGCATCAGTCCTGGCTTTGATCCCGAACCCTATCTGCCGTTTCTCGAATGCTCTGCCACATTGGGCGCGCGCGCCGTGCTGGTTGCCGTCGACGATGCCGATGAAAACCGGTTGGTTGAGTCTTACACGCGCTTATGTGACGCAGGGGCAGGTTTTAATTTGTGGATGGATCTGGAATTCATGCCGCAATCGGATCTATACGATCTCAGCGCCGCTTTGCGGGTTTTGCAAAAGACCAACCATCCCAATCAAGGATTGATTGTCGATGCCTTGCATGTCTCACGCTCCCACACGCCCATTGAAGAGCTGGCCACCATCCCGCCGCATTATCTCCATTATGCGCAAATATGTGATGGACCCGCTGAGATCCCCACGACGCGCGAGGCCTTAAATTTCGCCGCGCGTCATGAGCGGTTGATGCCGGGCGATGGCGCGATTGATTTAGCTGGTCTGTTTGCCGCTTTGCCACAAGACCTCATGATTTCTGTCGAAGTTCCCAATGACAAACAATCCGCCGGACTCACGCCATACGAATGGGCACGCCGCTGTCTTGAAAAAACCAAAGACGTGCTTGGCGCAACCGCCTAATCGTGCGTCAGACGAACATGTCATTCCCTGCTTTTGAACACGGATGATCGTCTGTGCTTTATTCTATTGGCTGGATGGGTAGATCAACGCAGTCTTGCGCATTGCACAGGGCCTCATTTTCCGTCATGATGGAGTCCAACACAAGAATAACGGCCTTTGGGGAGGCTTGAAGTGAAACTGGATTTCAGCGTCGTTGCCAATGCATGGCAAACCCTGATTGCGGGTACGCTTGGCACGCTCTATCTCGCAGTCTTCGGCATGGCGATTGCCTTGCTCATCGGCATTGCTGGTGTGGCGATCTTGCGCGCGCAAAAACGCATCCCGACCTTTTTGGTGAATGCTTTTATTGAAATCATCCGCAACACGCCTTTTCTGGTACAAATTTATTTTGTGTTTTTTGCTCTGCCGCTGGCGGGCGTTCGCCTTAATCCAACTGCCACCGCCATTGTCGCGTTGGGGCTGAATGGGGGCGCCTATGCGATTGAAATTATCCGCGGCGGTGTAGAGAGTATTTCTAAAGGACAAACAGAGGCCGGATTGGCGCTCGGACTGCATAAGCATGAAGTCTTTTATTTTATCATTTTGAAACCGGCGCTCCGGGCCATCTATCCCTCGCTGTGCAGCCAATTCATCTTGCTCACTTTAACAACGGCGATCTGTACCTCCATTTCAGCCTTTGAGCTCACTTATGTCGGGCAACGGATTGAGGCCGAAACATTCCGCAGCTTCGAGGTCTATTTCACCTTAACGCTGATTTATTTGCTGATCTCGTTCATGACCATGACCATGCTCAACAGCATTGGCCGTTGGGCCTTCAATTATCCGCAACGCTGAGGATCGCTCGATGGGAACGCAAGAACTCACTTATCTGAGCCTCGGCTTAAGCTGGACCATCGCCCTTACCGCGATTGGTTTTGCCGGAGGCATTCCCTTTGGCCTCTGCATCGCTTTGATGCGCGTTTCCAGCAAGCGCTGGCTGCAATTACCGGCGCGCGGCTGGATCGCTGTCTTTCAGGGCACGCCGTTGCTGATGCAATTATTTGTTGCTTATTTCGGCCTGCCGTTGATGGGCTTTAATCTGCCCGCATGGGCCGCTGTGGCAATTGCTTTTACCGCTCATGCCTCTGCCTTTCTTGGCGAGATTTGGCGCGGTGCCATTGAGGCGATTCCGAAAGGGCAAACCGAAGCCGCGCATGCGTTGGGGCTTCACGAACAAAGCCGCATGTTTGATGTGATCTTGCCGCAAGCCTTCAAATTATCGCTGCCGGCGACTGTTGGTTTTTTGGTGCAATTGCTGAAGGGCACCTCCTTGGCCGCCATTGTGGGCTTTATCGAGCTGACCCGGGCGGGCAGCATTGTTTCAAACCAACTCTATCGCCCCTTGCTGGTGTTTGGTGTGGTGGGCGCCATGTATTTTGCAATGTGCTGGCCCCTGTCATGGTGGGGACGCAAACTGGAACAAAGCCTGTCCATTGGCACGCATAAATAATCGATCGGAGACTTCATCCTCATGACCCTTTCTGAGAGCACCGCACCCAACACCGCACCAATGATCGAGATGCGGCAGGTTGAAAAATGGTATGGCAACTTCCATGCCTTGGAAGACATCAATCTGACCGTCAAAACGGGGGAGAAAATTGTTTTATGCGGTCCCTCCGGGTCAGGGAAATCCACCCTCATTCGCTGCATCAATCATCTTGAAACAATCCAAAGCGGTGAAATTGTCGTCAATGGGCACCGGCTCACCGACAGCCAAGCAGCGGTCGATGCTGTGCGCCGCGAAGTCGGCATGGTGTTTCAACAATTCAATCTGTTCCCGCACAAGACGGTGATGGAAAATTGCATTCTCGCGCCGATGCGGGTGCGCAAATTATCGCGCGCTGAAGCAGAGAAAACCGCAACACAATATCTTGAGCGTGTGCATATTGGTGATCAGGCGCAAAAATATCCGGCCCAACTCTCCGGCGGCCAGCAACAACGCGTGGCCATTGCCCGCGCCTTGTGCATGGAACCCAAAGCCATGTTGTTTGACGAACCAACCTCCGCCCTTGACCCGGAAATGGTCAAGGAGGTGCTCGACACGATGATTTCATTGGCCCGCGATGGCATGACGATGATTTGCGTCACGCATGAAATGGGCTTTGCGCGTCAGGTTGCTGATCGCGTGATCTTTATGGCCAATGGTCGGATCATCGAAGAAAATGATCCAGAGAGCTTTTTCCGCTCACCCAAGCACGAACGCACCCGCGCCTTTTTGGGTGAAATTCTCGCCCATCACTAGGGTCAGACCTCATTCATTTTGCATCAACGGTTGGCTCTGAAAAATGCCCGAGGTCACGAAGAAAAAGCGCAGGAAACCGTACGGTTTTCAAGCTTTTGCGACACAGAGATCGGGCATTTTTCGCCAATCCAAAGGACATGACTATGAAGCGCAGTCTGCATCGAAAACAGTCTCAACCGTGCCACCAGCACGCTTTTCGTCTGTTTTCTTCCCATCTTACGCTTCATAGTCAGGCCGTTGATGTTAAATTAATGAGGTCTGACCCTAAGACGGATCGAACAGTCGAAAGCCTCCCTCATGTCCTTTAAGGTCCTTGTCTCAACACGTTTCTTTGATCCCGCATCCGAGCAATTGCTGCTCGATCATCAGTGCACGCTGGTGAAAACCGGTCTGCCTTTTGATGTGCAAGATGACACGCTTGATCCGGCCCGCCTGAATGAATTGCTTGAGGGTGTGGATGGATGGATTGTTGGCACTGTTGCTGTCACCCGCGCATTAATCGAGGCGCATCCGCGCCTTAAAGTCATTGCGCGACGTGGGGTTGGTTATAACAATGTGGATATTGACGCAGCGCGCGCGCTCAATCGTCATGTCACCATTGCGGCAGGAGGCAATGAAGCCTCAGTCGCCGATCATGCGGTGGCGATGTGTCTCAGCCTCGCTAAAAACCTTTATGAAAGCCATCGCGCCTTGCAAAATGGCCGTTGGTCGACCCATGTGAGCACCGAATTATTTGAAAAAACCGTTGGCTTGGTCGGCTTTGGCCGCATCGCCCGGGCGGTTGCCAAGCGCGTCAAAGGCTTTGACTGCACCATCCTCGCTTATGATCCCTATGCCGATCCGCAGGCTGCAACTGCTTTGGGGGTTCACTTGGTGTCGCTACCTGAACTCTTGGCGCGCGCGGATTATGTCAGCCTGCATC
>CAWUMW010000213.1:0-4261 GCA_963923415.1 uncultured Hyphomicrobiales bacterium
TCTCGTGGGCTCGGAGATGTGTATAAGAGACAGGTGTGATGGCAATTTCAGCCCGGACGGGAGTCAGCATCACCGTCAAAGCCAAGACGGCCATGACAGGGAGCAGAGCAAGACGGAAAGGGGAGAGGAGAAGCGAGAATATGCGTGTCATCCGAGAAGTTCCTTTGGGTCAAAGGTCACGGTCCAGTCCTTCCAATCATTATAGAAAGGAGCGAACTGAGCCGGAATTTTAAAGGGGGAGCATTTGCGCACAGCACGGACCGCGCTGTCGGCCATGGCGCGAAACGCAGGGCTTGATTGATCATTGATAATTGTGGGTGTGCCGGTCACGGATCCATCTGCCATCAGGCTGAGACGCACAACCGGTTTGAGGGCTGCCCCATCATTAACCCCGGCGGGCGGACTCCAACATTGCGCCAATTGGTCGCGGATCAACGAGCCCAATTGGTCTTTTTGACTGGGGTTCAATTTTTGTCCGGTCGCGGTCGCACTGCCCAAAGAAGCTGTTTTATTGACCTGTGCACCCGTTGAAGCGGCTTGCGCGGGCTTTTCCTTGGACTCAAGCAATTTCTTGATGTCGTTGGGATTGAACGGCTTGTCATTGGCCTCCGCTTTGGGCGGGGTCGGTTTGGATTGCTCGATCATCTTGGCCAATTTATCGGGTTCGAATTTTGGCGGATCGGGCTTAGGCGGCTCTGGCTTGCGGTCCGGTTTGGGTGGTTCGGGTTTTGGAGGTTCAGGCTTTTGTTGCTCAGGCTTTTTTTCAGCCTTGAGCAGAGCCTCATCTTTGACCTCTTCTTTTTTGGGTTCTGGTTTGGGCGGTTCAGGCGCTTTAGGGGGGGGCGGCACTTGCGCTTTTTGTTCGGGTTCAGCTGAAGCGGGACGCGAGACGGGGCTCGGCACATCCCGCTTGGCGTCTGCATTTTCTGGTTTTAATTCGCTGGTTTCTGCAACGCGATCAGCGCGGGGTTTGGGATCCGGTTTGGCTTCTTTTGCAGTTTTTTCGCCGCGCGCCATTTGTGCAGGCTGCGTGGTATCAACAACATCCACAGCGACCGCTTCCGGCATTTCCTCGAATTTGGGTGTCGTGGCAAAAGCAATCAGCGTGGCGGCCAGCAGCGCCACATGCACCCCGCCGGAGAGAGGCAGTCCGGGTTCTGACCAGTTGATTGCCAAAATCCGTTCCGATCCTTGTTAGCGTTTCTGTTCAGGTTCATTGACCAGAGCAATTTTTTTGTATCCGGCCGCACTGACCATGCCCATGACTTCCGCCACCCGCCCATAAGCCACAGATTTGTCAGCCCGGACATAAATGCGTTCTTCAACCCCGGTTTTCGCAACAGCCGCCAAACGCGGCACCAGCTCATCAGCCGTTACGGCCGTTTCCATCAGATAGAGCTTGCCATCCGCTTTCAGGGACAAGGTCAGCGGCTGTTTGTCGATATTGAGCGGGGAGGCTTTGGTTTGCGGCAGATCGAGCGGAACGCCGGTTGCCAGCAACGGTGCTGCCACCATGAAGATGATCAACAAAACCAACATCACGTCGATGAAAGGCGTCATATTGATCTCGGACATCGGGCGATGCTTGCGTCCGCCGCGCCGTCGCCGTCCGCCGCCTGATCCTCCCGGTGATGCTGCTGCCATGGCCATGGGGCTGAACCTCTTTCCTGATCAGGAGGCGATATGTTCGTCGATCTGACGCGATAAGATGGCGGAGAATTCGTCAGCAAAGCCTTCGACACGAGCTTGCTGTTTTGCCGCTTCTGATTGCAATTTATTGTAGGCGATCACTGCTGGAATCGCAGCGAACAGCCCGATGGCGGTCGCAAACAAGGCTTCAGCAATTCCTGGAGCAACCACCGCCAGAGACGTATTTTTAGAAGCCGCAATCGAGCGGAATGAATTCATGATGCCCCAGACCGTGCCAAACAAACCAACAAAGGGTGAGGCAGAGCCGATGGTCGCCAATACCAATAATTTGGATTCCAGCCGTTCGACTTCGCGCTGAATGGTGACATCAAGCACTTTATCGAGCCGTTGCGTGAGATTGGTCACAGCCCGACCGGAATTTTCAACCGAGCGTTTCCATTCCCGCATGGCGGCCACAAAGACAGCGGCCAAGGCATTGGTTGGGCGATCATGTAAGGCGCGATAGAGATCATCCAAGGATTGACCGGACCAAAAGACATCCTCGAAGCGATCCATAGCCCGCCGCTCGCGCCGGAATAACAGTTCTTTGTCGATGATAATGGCCCATGACCAGATGGAAGCGCTTAAAAGTCCCAGCATGACCAGTTTGACAACGAAATGGGCATTCCAAAACATAGTCCAGACGGACATATCCCCGCCGCCTGCTTGCAACGTTGTTGAAATGACCTCAGTGCCGTTCATCGTCTACACTCCTGCCGCTATGCGACCGTCAGAAGGGCCCGCCTGTATGGCGATCAACCCAGTGTCTCTTCCCAGTCTGCTTGGTTTTGCTGGTAGAATTGGGCGAAAACAGGGCGGTTTCCGTCGAATCACGGTCATGAACATTCAGAGATCCTAACAACGCTAACAAGCTTAATTGCCGGTTAATTTTCAGCAATAAAGCGTTGGAAACTGCGCAGGGGGGATGAAAAATCACCTCAAGCGGCGCGGTGTGCTGCTGGGCACTCTCGGTTGAAGGCTCTGTATGATTCAACTGTAAGTTGCTCAAGTTGTGGGATTCCCGTAATATTCCACATCCGGTCAGGTGCGCCTGCGTCATGCCTGCCCTTTTCACTGATTTTGTTAGGATATCTCATGTCTGATCATAATGCCGCCCTGCCCGCCGGAAGTGTCAAAGCCTCCGATCTCTTCGTTAAAGCGTTAGAAAATGAAGGGGTTGAATATATTTTTGCTGTTCCGGGCGAAGAAAATCTTGATTTGCTCGACAGTTTGCGCGGCTCGTCGATCCGTTTGATCCTGACCCGTCACGAGCAGGGCGCGGCCTTTATGGCGGCTACCTATGGCCGGTTGACAGGTAAAGCCGGGGTTTGCATGGCGACTTTGGGGCCAGGGGCCACCAATTTTGCCACGCCGGCCGCCTATGCCCATCTCGGGGGCTTCCCGATGATTATGATCACCGGCCAGAAGCCGATCAAAAAATCCAAACAGGGCCAGTTCCAGATCGTCGACATTGTCGGCTTGTTCCGTCCGATCTGCAAAATGTCGAAACAGATCGTGAGCGGCAATGGGATTCCCTCATTGGTGCGCGAAGCCTTCCGTCTGGCTGAAGAAGAGCGTCCGGGGGCTGTGTTACTCGAATTGCCGGAAGATATTGCGGCCGAGCCCGCGACCGCACCTTTGGTGCCGCCGCACAAGCGCTATTATGCGGTTGCCGATGATGTGGTGCTTGATCTGGCGGCCAAAGAAATCATGGCTGCAAAGCGTCCGCTGGTTCTGGTTGGGGCTGGCGCAAACCGCCAACATGCGCGTGAAGCGATTTCGCATTTCATCGAAACCATCAAGCTGCCGTTCTTCACCACGCAGATGGGCAAGGGCGTGGTAGACGAGGATTCAGAATATTTCCTCGGCACAGCGGCGTTGTCGGATGACGATTATTTGCACCGTTATATCCATGCGTCCGATCTGATTATCAATATCGGTCATGATGTGGTGGAAAAACCTCCCTTCTTCATGGAAGAGGGCGGCCAGAAGGTCATTCACATCAATTATAAATCAGCGCAGGTTGATCCGGTTTATTTCCCACAGATTGAAGTTGTGGGGGATTTGACTTTGTCGATTGAGCATCTGACCAAGAAGTTGAAAGGCCGGTGTCATTTTGATTTGAAATTATTCAATGAAGTGCGGGCTGAGGTGAAAACCAAGATTTATGAAGGGGAGTTGGATGACCGTTTCCCCATTCTGCCGCAACGCTTGGTCCATGACATTCGTTCGGTCATGGAAGAGCATGACATTATCGCGCTCGATAATGGTGTATATAAAATCTGGTTTGCGCGCAATTATCACACACATCAGCCGAATACGATTTTGCTCGACAATGCCTTGGCCACGATGGGAGCTGGCTTGCCGTCGGCGATGATGGCATCCATGGTGCATCCCACACGCCGTGTCATGGCAATCTGCGGCGATGGCGGCTTTATGATGAATTCACAAGAGCTGGAAACCGCCGTGCGGCTTAAGCTCAATCTGGTGGTTGTTATTCTCAATGATAGTTCTTATGGAATGATCCGTTGGAAACAGGCAGGTGCTGGGTTGCAGGATTGGGGCCTTGAAT
>CAWUMW010000214.1:0-4246 GCA_963923415.1 uncultured Hyphomicrobiales bacterium
TTTGCAAATGTTGTTAGACTTGTTTTGTCTGAGCCACTTGGTGTTGTGTAAGATCCCTTCAACCAGACTTGTCCGACAGCATCACGCTCACGATCAAACCTGTTATCGACACCCCAATCATCAAATCGAGTATTATTGATCGATCCCAACACACCAGATTCAATTTCAATCTGGTCATTGACTGTCCAACCCAATCGCCCTGACAATTGCACTTTATCTGCGCCGTCTTTTTCAAGCGGCTGCGTCAATGAAGATGTAATCCGTTTAATACGATAACCATAGCGCGAAAAACCGTCTGTTGAAAAACCAGCCACCGCAAAAGAATATGAAACACTGTCTTGTTGGCCAGACACAGACCCCCGCGCAGCACGCGTGCCATAGGAACCGCCTTCCATCGTCACTTCGGCTTTAGGCTTTCCAACCCCTTTACGCATGATGATATTGATGACCCCACCCATGGCATCGGATCCGTAAAGCGCGGATTGCGGACCACGCAAAATTTCGATCCGTTCAATATCAGCCGACATGATCATGCCGAAGTTAAAACTGCCCGACACATCACTCGGATCGCCAATGCGCACACCATCGATCATCACCAAAGTTTGGCCAACACTGCCACCGCGAATACTGACATTGCTGCTACTGCCCTGTCCGCCCGTGTCGGTAACATTTAAACCGACTGTCCCCCGTAAAACTTCTATGATCGGTGCCGCGCCATATTTTTCAATTTCATCACGCTTGATGACAGTCAAGGAACTGCCAACTGCACGAAGACTAGTCTCACTCCGATAGGGCGTGACAACAATTTCATTGGGGGTAGTTGCGCTATTTGATGAATTAGAATTTTGCGAAAATGCGGTTTGGGCCCACAGAACACAAACCAATGACGCAAGCCCTGCGGCTTTGCGCAATTTGGCGATCAACATTGCATGCCTCCATCCGTCCCGCCGACGGTGTTGCGGTTTCAAGAACGTTGGCCGGTCTCCTGGCTTGCGGTGTTTTTCCTTTTTTCGCCTTCCCGATTTTTCAATCAGTGGCATCATGAAAAAAGGCCAACCGCTTACAGTTGCGGGGGCAGCTGCGGCATAGACAACCAGATTAATCCGATTATCGGCACCGCATTCCCGTTTCACCCCTTATGGGGCACCAACGTATTTTCAGGCTAGGCGATGTACCCTATAATATCAAGATGCTTCCTTTCTCGATCATCCGACTCTTTTGGCTAGGTCTGTTTCCTGTTTGGCTTGTGCTGCTCATTCCACATGTGAGTATGGCGCGCCCGCTACGCGTCGTATCGTTAAATCTCTGTACTGACCAATTGCTGCAAACACTGGCAGATCCTGAGCAAATTGCCGGCCTCTCGCCCCTTGCACGCGATCCTTCATTATCCATTTTAGCATCTGATGCTGCTCTCAGACCGCGTCTTGCACCAAGCAGCGAAGCGCTCATGCTGATTCAACCGGATCTCGTTTTGATGGGGCCTTATGATCCGCCTTTGATCCGTGCGCGCTTGCAGCAAAGCGGCATAACTTTGCTTACACTCCCCGCTTGGACCAATTTACCCGAGGGGATTGAACAAATTCGATCCCTTGCTAAGACGCTTGATCAAATCCAACGCGGTGAAAGTCTGATTGCCGAAATAGAAACGGCTTTACATAAAAGCCACCGCAAAAATCTTGATCGCACGCGCACGGTGCTAGAAATCGAGCGTCGACTTTATAGTCCAGGCCATACCAGCCTGATTTCAACCTTATTGACAGAATGGAAAATCCCAAACCTCTCAGACGATTTTGGCCTTGCACAAGGCGGCTTTCTGGCTTTGGAAAAATTGGTTTTGCACAAGCCCGATCGATTGATCATCAGTAATGGCAGTGAACGTGTTTTGGATATGCAACAGCCTCAATCCGACGATCTCGGATTAGCCTTATTACGCCACCCTTCTTTAAAGGCAGCAACTTTAGAAATGATATCAATTCCGGCCCGCCTGACTTTATGCGGCGGACCGGCAACACCGGTTCTCATTGAACACTTATCCGATGCGTTGCAATAAGATGAATTACGCAGCGCTTTCGCGAGCCTTTTCTGCGCGTTTGCGATCATTGGGATCGAGATGGGTCTTGCGTAACCGGATGGATTTCGGTGTCACTTCGACCAGTTCATCGTCCTGAATATAAGCCAAAGATTTTTCCAAGGTCATGCGGATCGGCGGGGTCAGGCGCACGGCCTCGTCCTTGCCAGCCGCACGCACGTTGGTGAGCTTTTTGCCTTTGAGCACGTTGATTTCAAGATCATTTTCACGGGTATGTTCCCCCACGATCATCCCTTGATACACTTTCCAGCCCGGCTCGATCATCATCGGACCCCGATCTTCCAAATTCCACAGCGCATAGGCAACAGCCTCGCCTGCATCATTGGAAATCAACACACCGTTGCGGCGGCCCTGAATATCGCCTTTGTAAGGCAGATAAGCATGGAACAACCGGTTCATGATCGCGGTGCCGCGTGTATCGGTGAGCAATTCGCCGAGATATCCGATCAGACCACGGGTCGGCGCATGGAACACCAAACGCTGACGATTGCCACCGGACGGTTTCATTTCGATGAGATCGGCGCGGCGCTCGGACAATTTCTGCACGACGACGCCGGAATGTTCTTCATCAACGTCGATGACCACTTCTTCGAACGGCTCCAGCATCTGGCCTTGCTCGTCGCGCGTAAACACCACTTTGGGGCGCGATACGGCCAACTCGAACCCTTCACGGCGCATGGTTTCAATCAAAATCGCCAATTGCAACTCACCACGACCAGCCACCTCAAAAGAATCCTTGTCGGAGGATTCGGTAATGCTGAGCGCGATATTGCCTTCGGCTTCCTTCATCAAACGATCGCGGATCATGCGGCTCGTCACTTTGTCCCCTTCCGTGCCGGCCAGTGGCGAGTCATTGACACGGAATTGCATCACAACGGTCGGCGGATCAATCGGATGCGCGGCAATCGCCGTTTCAATTGACGGATCACAGAATGTATCGGCCACGGTTCCTTTGACCATGCCGGCAATGGCGACAATATCACCCGCATGGGCTTCATCGACCGGAACCCGCTCAAGCCCCCGGAAGCCCAAGACTTTAGAAATACGGCCTTGCTCAACCAGCGTGCCGTCACCCGACAGAACTTTGAAGGCCTGATTGGGTTTTACACTGCCGGACGTAATACGGCCGGTGATGATGCGGCCCAGATAGGGATTGGCTTCCAGAATGGTGCCCAGCAAACGGAACGGGCCTTCTTCGGTTTTGGGAGGTTCGACATGCCGCAACACCATATCGAAAAGCGGAGCCAGATCGACCTGCGGACCCTCCGGGCTTTCAGCCATCCAGCCGTTTTTGGCAGACCCATAAAGAATGGGAAATTCAAGCTGCTCGTCTGTGGCATCCAGGGCCGCAAACAGATCGAACACTTCATTGATGACTTCGGAAGCGCGCTGTTCCGGCTTATCGATTTTATTGATGGCAACAATCGGACGCAGACCCAGTTTTAACGCCTTGCTGACCACAAATTTGGTCTGCGGCATCGGGCCTTCCGCCGCATCCACCAACACAATCACGCCATCGACCATATTGAGAATACGCTCAACCTCACCACCGAAATCGGCGTGTCCGGGGGTATCGACAATATTGATACGGGTGTCTTTCCATTGCACCGAGGTGCACTTGGCCAGAATGGTGATGCCGCGCTCGCGCTCGAGATCATTGGAATCCATCGCACGCTCGGCGACTTTCTGGTTTTCACGGAAGGTGCCGGATTGAGCCAGCAACTTATCCACCAGCGTTGTTTTGCCGTGGTCAACGTGGGCGATGATGGCAATATTGCGCAAATCCATGGAAAATCATCCTCAAACTAGTCCAGAACTGATTATCCTGAACGCCAAAACCCGGCCCTTGCGAGACCGGGTTCACACCCGACTGCCCATGTCGAAAATCTCAAAGGTTGAAAACCCGCAGAGTCCGAAGATCACAGACGATGAAAATTGCCAGTCTTACGGAGCCGTCAGGCCCATTAGGACTTATTGCGCTGCACATAATAGATTTGCAGGCAAAAGGCAACCGAAAGCCGTGCATGGCTGGAAGCGGTGCTTTGCAGTGCGCATTTTTGATCGTCTCGAAGCGAAATTGGCGCAAAGAATGAAGCAGCATGGCGAAAAATTACGAAATTAAATTATCGGCGGATGCCGAGAGCGATCTCGAATCCA
>CAWUMW010000215.1:0-4245 GCA_963923415.1 uncultured Hyphomicrobiales bacterium
CGTTAAAATTTGCAGCCGATGTGGTGCAGCATTGACCTGCTTGCTACTTTAATTTTTAAAGTTTAAAGCCGACCATCATGGTCGGCTTTTTAGTATTTGATCTCAGCAGCGTCATTGCGAGCCGTCACAGACGGCGTGGCAATCCAGAAAAAACAACGCGGCTTGCGGAATAGAAAAAGACTGGATTGCCACACGCCCTTGCGGGCGCTCGCAAGGACGCGGAATAGATGGTGTGGCTTTGATGGTTTGCCACACGTGCTGTCATCATTCGTCTTGATGGGAGTGGGGGATGCGCACTCTATGGGTGATGGCGTGAACCTATTTCTTAAGCGACGTGCTTGGCTTTTGCGTCTTGAATGGCTTGCCAGACGCGCTGCGGTGTGGCGGGCATGTCGATATGCGTAATGCCATAAACAGACAAGGCATCAACAATCGCATTCATGACCGAGGGGAGGGAGCCTGCGCATCCAGCTTCCCCACATCCCTTTGCGCCTAATAGATTAGTTTTGGCGGGCACCGAATGGCTGTGGACATCAAAGGGAGGCGTCATATCTGCGCGCGGCAAGCCATAATCCATAAAGGAGCCAGTCACGAGTTGTCCGTCCTCATCATAGACGGTGTGTTCGACCAGAGCTTGTCCAATGCCTTGCATCACGCCGCCATGCAATTGCCCTTCGACGAGCATGGGATTGATTTGGGTGCCAAAATCATTGACCGCGGTATAGCGCACGACATCCACTTTGCCTGTGTCGGGATCAATTTCCACTTCGGCAATATGGCAGCCATTGGGATAGGCTGACGGGGCCTCTTTGAAAATATGATCCACATCGAGTGTTTGGGGCAAGTCAGCTGGCAGGCGCAGCGTTTTGATTTTTTGTGCAAGATCCATCAGGCTGATCGCACGGTCTGTGCCATCGACCATAAAATGTCCGGTCCGAAACACAATATCGGCAAGGCCGGCCTCTAACACATGGGCGGCTAAGATGCGGCCTTTTTCAATCACCAGATCACCAGCTTGTAACAGGGCTGAGCCGCTGGCCATGATCGATTTGGAACCACCAGTGCCGCCGCCAGCACTTAACATGTCGCTATTGCCTTGGATCAGTCTGATTTTTTCAAACGGGACACCAAGTTTTTGCACGACAACTTGAGCGAAAGCGGTGGCATGGCCTTGGCCAAAATCCAGCGTGCCGGTGAGCAGCGTGATCTGCCCATCATCTTCAAAGCGGATGCCGCCCATTTCATTCATCGGCGGGGCCGTGACCTCGAGATATTGGCCAATGCCTAAGCCGCGCAACAGGCCTTTGCGCTGGCTTTGCTTGCGGCGCTTGCTAAAGCCTTTAACATCAGCGCTATCTAACGCTTTCTCAAGCACGGAGGAAAATTCTCCACTGTCATAAAGCGTGGAGCCGGGTGTTTTATAGGGGAAGTGTTGCGGCTTCACATGGTTGCGCTTGCGCAGGGTAATCGATGACAGGCCCATTTCGCGGGCGGCTGTTTCGATCAAGCGTTCCATATAATAATTGCCTTCGGGGCGGCCTGCACCGCGATAGGCTGCGACAGGGACGGTATTGGTCATCACACAGCGCACGCTGACTTCAATCAGCGGCGTTTTATAAACGCTGAGCATGTTTTTGACGACATTGAGGGTGGGCATCATCGGCCCAAAGGGCGACATATAGCCCCCCAAATTGCCAAAGCCGTTGACACGGATGGCAAGGAAATGGCCCTTGGCATCCAGCGCCAATTCGGCTGAGACATGGGTGTCACGGCCTTGGAAATCGGATAAGAAACTGTCGGAGCGCCGATCAGTCCATTTGATGGGTTTGCCCAACATGCGCGCGGCATGCAGCAGGCAGATATATTCGGGAAAGACCGAGATCTTCATGCCGAAGGAGCCGCCGACGTGACCCGTATGGATGTGGAGTTTTGGCGCAGGGATGCCTAAAATTCCTGAAAGCGTGGCGCGCATGCCAAATACGCCTTGGCTATTGGCATGCAGCGTATAATCGCCCGACTGAGAGTCATAGGCCGCTAAGGCTGCGCGCGGCTCCATAGCGGCGACAATGATCCGATTGTTGTGAAGATCGAGTTGCGTGACATGGGCGGCTTTTTCAAAAGCTTTGGCGACCTTGGAACTGTCGCCCCAATGAAAATCAACCGCCACATTATTGGGCACGCTGTCATAAAGCTGAGGGGCACCGTCTTTGATGGCCTCTTGCGGGGTTGTAACGGCAGGCAGGGCTTCGAGATCAAGCTCCACGGCCTCAGCACCATCAATGGCCGCCTCGCGGGTTTTGGCAACCACCAGAGCGAGCGGATCTCCGACATAGCGCACTTTGTCGGACGCGAGCGCCGGACGCCCATTGCCGCGCATCGGCGAGCCGTCTTTGTTGGTGATAGGCAGAGCACAGCGGATCTCGCCATAGCCCATCGGTTGCAGATCCTTGGCGGTATAGATGGCAACCACATCGGGCATAGCCAGAGCGGCTTGCGTGTTGATCCCGCGGATATGGGCATGAGCGAGCGGGCTGCGGACCATGATGGCATAATATTGGCCGGGCAGGTTCACATCGTCGGAATAGCGGCCTTCGCCGCGGATCAAGACAGGGTCTTCACTGCGGCGGACGGGTTGACCGATCCCGAATTTTTCAATTCCGAGGGCTGCATCCTGTAGAAATTGCGTCATGCGTGCCAATCCTGATGATTCATAAAGGGCGTAGAGATGATTTAAGCGTTTTTGCCAGATCTTTCCAGTATTTGTGCGGTGTTTGTCGCATTTGTGAAGTCTTTTTGGTGCATGACTGGCGTTATTTCCTGCATGGATGCGCCAGCCCTTCGGATAGAGCTTGTCAAATGCATGCCGCTTCGCTATTGAGCGCTCGAAGGTGCATTTTAGGAGCATTTTGGGAGCCTCTTGGCGGCTCTTGCGGGCTCTCTCTGTGGCCTTTTTGGGGTGCTGTCAGCACCAAATACCCTTGGGGAATAGTTCAACGGTAGAACAGCGGACTCTGACTCCGTCAATCTTGGTTCGAATCCAGGTTCCCCAGCCAAATTTTCCGCCTATTACTGCGATTGTTGGTTTTTGAGATAAAATCCAAATATTCCAGCGGGTTGCTGCCTGTTTGAGGGCCGCAGAGACTTTTTTGCTTTCCGAGCTTCATAGATTTGATTGTGATCCTGCGTTGCCGAGCCTAGTCTAAGAGCTTCCAGCTGACATATTCTTGGCTATTATCAACCCGAATACTGTCGGGCTTTCCTCGCCATTCGATCGTCTGGTTAAGCCGCCTGATCACACAGTCAGCAGGAAGCGAAAAGTCAAAGTCAATTGTCAATGACGTTGGCTCAGCCTTGTTTATTAAAATCATCCAATATGTTCAAAAGACGGAACGAGTGCCCATCACAGGGAAGACGCGAGAGAATGTATCGACCACTGTTCCCCCGGCGGATGGTGGTCTTATGATGTCCAAGATTTCAGACAATCTCAGATTGGTTTAAATCCTCTTTTAACAAGGTAGAAATCTGGTATCGTTCTTCTTGGTGGAGGCGATGATAGGTCATTGTACTTTTCGGCTGGCAGTTCAAAGGAGCCGAGATCTTATCTCAATCTCAACCACCACCACATGTTGTAGGAAGTTGCACGTTGTAGGAAGTTGCACTTCGAATGTGGACCTAGGAAATTTGGACCTAGGAAATGTGGACCTAGGAATAGTGATAGGGGGACATAAAAAAACCCTGCCGAATAGACAGGGTTTTTTTATTTACCGGCAAATGATCTTGGGATGCCGAGCCCTCACGAAGGATCGTTTTACTTGCGGAAAGCGATCGCCTCTCGTTTTGTTACAGTTTTTTTGTTGCATAAAACTCAATTTAAAACAACCAAAATTCAATCACAATGACCAAAAATTTTTTGAATCAAAAATTAAATCTAATCTTTCGCTATTAATCAGAGGTTCCTTAGAGTTGAACAGGCCAAGAGCAGGGCATTGAATTTTTAATTAAAATTTATGCTGGCTCTTGGCGATTTGACTTTTGATGATGTGACTCTTGCTGATTTGGCTCGTGCTGATCTGACTCTTGCTAATCTGGGTCTTGTTAATCTGGGTCTTGCTGATCTGGCTTTTCGCGATTTTACTGTGCCCACCACATTTTGTGCTCACCAAATTTAATTGTATCGAATGGGAATGCGCGGTGCAGGCGTAACGGCCCTGGCTGTTCAGACCAGCGCCCATGATCAAATACACC
>CAWUMW010000216.1:0-4185 GCA_963923415.1 uncultured Hyphomicrobiales bacterium
CGCGAATGCAGGAAAAATCCTCATTCGCTTTTATCACCAAAATCGATCATGTCCTTCCGCGGACGACCCCGCCGGCGGCGCTCAGGCGCAGCCAATCCATCCCCTTCATGCTCTTCATGCAATGTGGTGGGTGCGCTCGCATCTCCCAAAGGAAGCTCATCAACGGCTGAACGAACCGGAGACGTAATAAAAGCTGGCAGACCAGCGGGACGCGCCTCGACATCACTCTCATGAGGTTGCTCGCGATCCTGACGATAATTGCGGCGACCATAACGATCACGCCGTTCAAATCTCTGTCCCTCACGCCCTGACTCGGCCTCCCCATTTTCAGGGCGCGGCTCCCGGCTATGACGAAACTCCCGCGGTTCGCGGAACTCTCTGCCTTCGCCCCCGTCTCGATTGTCACGATACTCACGCCGCTCGCGCGGCTGAATATCTGGCTGTTCACCCGTGCCTTGCACATGGGTAAACCGCACCTCGGGTTGCGGCGTGCCTGAAGCAAAAGGTGCAGCCTCTTCGTCCTCGTCACCGTCTTCGGTGTCTGCGCCTTCGAACCCCCGCGCTTGCGGATTGGCCAACCGCTGTTGCTCTTGAGCTGAGGCGATAATCCGCAAATAATGCTCGCCATGCTGAAAATAATTCTCGGCGGCGACATAATCGCCTGTTGCCTGCGCATCCCGTCCGAGTTGCAAATATTTTTCCGCAATATGCTGCGCGGTGCCACGAATTTTAACATCCGGACCATTGGACTCATAGCTGCGGGTTAACGGATTCGGCCCCTTATTTCCGCCCCCATTGCCACGACCACGGCCACGCATACGCTTGTTATTTTGATGATTGGGTCGCATTGACTTTCCCTAAAAACTGACGGTCCCACAAAACACGGGCTGGCATTCACGCCAATCGGATAAAACAGCAACACCCCAAACAGGGTATGGGCGATCATGTCTGTTTGATGAAGATGCACGCAGCAAAACTGATTTGGATAAAAGACCAATCAGACCTAAACGGGCATTGCCAGCGCGCATCACAAGATCACTCAACGATCTTCAAAGATGATGGGGCCCCAAACAGCACCGCCAAAAAAGCGAACCCACACACCGACCCTGAGAGTATGCCGCAAAATGAACGGAATAAAAAGCAAAATATCACTAAAATTGACAAATAATCTCGAAACCTACTGTTTTTTAAATGCATAGGCACGCGGTCGCGCGCCAAAATCCGCGTAAGGGCCTAAGATTTCAAAACCCAGCGGCTTCGCTAACTGCGCTAATGATTCGGATTGATCAGATCCCATTTCCAAAACAGCCACCCCATTCGGCGCTAAAAGCTGCGACAAAGCAGGCAAAATAACCCGATATGCTGCCAAGCCATCCGCTCCGCCGCTCAAAGCAAGATGCGGATCATGCATCCGCACTTCAGGCTCCAAACCGGTGATCACGCGCTCAGCAATATAAGGCGGGTTTGAAACAATCAGATCAAACTGCCCCTCAACAGCCTGATGCCAGTCCGATTGCACGAAAGAGGCCCGATCCCCCACCTGATTACGGCGCGCATTCACGGCTGCGATTTGCAACGCCTCCTCCGAAAGGTCCACGCCCAATCCGCGCGCTTTGGGTAATTCATGCAATAAGGCAATCAATAAACAGCCTGACCCAGTGCCCAGATCGAGAATCCGCACGCCCTCACTGTCATGCCGTCTGGCGCCTAAATTCAACAAGGCAGCGGCAACCACGGTTTCACTGTCGGGGCGCGGAATGAGTGTTGCCGCAGATAAGGTAAAGGGTAAAGACCAAAACTCCCATTCCCCCAAAATCCGCGCAACCGGCACACGCTTTTTTCGTTCCTCCAAAAAAGCCTGTAAGCGATGCGCTTGCTCTAAGGTGAGTGTTTGGCGGGGCGAAGCCAATAAATCAGCATGGGTCATGCCTGTGGCAGCCAACAGCAACAAACGCGCATCACGGCGTGCGGATTCAAGACCCCCATCAATCAAAATCTGCGCGGCCTTTTTCAGAGCCTCAACATAGGTGGAATGTGATGTGAAGAGGTCTGTGCTCATTGTTCTTGTTCCTCCGCCAACAGAGCTGCTTGATGCTCGGTAATCAGCGCGTCAATCAATTCATCAAGAGACTCGCCCTCCATCACCTGCGGTAATTTATAAAGCGTTAAATTAATCCGATGATCTGTTACACGCCCTTGGGGGAAATTATAGGTACGAATCCGCTCCGACCGATCTCCGCTGCCGACCTGATTGCGCCGATCCGCAGACCGTGCTGCATCGAGTTTCTGCCGCTCCAAATCAAACACCCGACTGCGCAGCAAATCCAGAGCCTTGGCTTTGTTGCGATGTTGAGAACGTTCTTCTTGCATCATCACGGTTAAGCCAGTTGGAAGATGGGTGATCCGAATTGCACTTTCGGTTTTATTGACATGTTGTCCCCCTGCACCCCCTGCCCGCATGGTTTCAATCACCAAATCCTTATCATCCAATTTCACGTCCACATCTTCGGCCAAAGGTAAAACCGCAACCGTTGCCGCCGATGTATGAATACGCCCGCTGGTTTCCGTATCCGGAACCCGTTGCACCCGATGCACACCACTTTCATATTTCAATCGGGCAAATACGCCTTTGCCACGAATCTCGGCAATGATTTCTTTATAGCCGCCAACCGTTCCTTCGCTTTCAGACAAGACTTCAACTTTCCAACGATGGAGATCGGCATAACGCTGATACATACGAAACAATGCGCCCGCAAAAAGGGCAGCCTCATCGCCTCCCGTTCCAGCCCGCACTTCTAAAACCACACTGCGATCATCGGCTGCATCTTTGGGCAGCAATAAAAGTCTGATGGCCTGTTCGCACTGCGCCACAGCTTCTCGTGCTGCGGTAATTTCCAGTTCGGCCATTGTTCGTAGTTCTGAATCCGCACTCTGATCCATCATCAGATGGTAAAGATCTTGTGCCTCTTGTTCTGCCTTACGCCACAGTTCAATGGCGTCCACAACAGGCTCTAACTCTGAGCGTTCACGCGAAAAGGCGATAATGGTATCTGCATCTTGCTCGTGCGACAAACGCTCAAGAACAATCGCATTGCGGCTTAAAATCGCTTCCAATTTAGCAACAGGGAGTGATTTGGAAACGGGCAGAGACTTCATTCCAGAATCAGAGATCAAATGAGAAGTTAAATTAGAATCAGGCGTTAAATTAGAATCAGACATGGATTTCGCTCAAAAGATGCAGAACACGCAGGCAGGATTTTTCAACGCGGTCAAAAAAATCGCCGCTACAAAAGCCCGTGCTGTTGCGCCCAGTGTTCAAGATCAGCGCGAATGGTTGAGGCTTGCATTTTGTGTTGGAGCAAAGTGTCAACATGCTCTTTCAAAGCACCCAGATGTAAATCCAACACCATCGCTTTAATCGGCCCCACAGACAAAGGTGACATCGATAAATTGCGATACCCCAAAGCCATCAGCATCAAAGCGTCAATGGGCCGTCCAGCCAATTCACCACAGACACTCACCGGAACTCCAGCCCGATCTGCGGCTGCAACAATCAGTTTTAAAGCACGCATCGCCGCTGGATTGCAGGCATCAAACCGATCCGCCATCAAAGGATGATCACGATCTGCAGCAAATAAAAATTGCATTAAATCATTTGACCCCACCGACATAAAATCCACCGATTGAGCCAAGTCATCCAATGCAAATAATAAAGAGGGCACTTCAACCATAACCCCTAATTGAAGAGAGGCGGGAAGCGGGCGATCAAATTTTTGCATGAACCTTTGTTCGCGTTCCACCCATTGCCGTGCCCGCTCAAACTCATCCAAAGTGGCAACCATCGGAAACATGATTTTCAAATCATAGCCCGCGGCAGCACGTAACAAGGCGCGTATTTGGGCACGCAATAAGCCCGGCCGATCAAGCCCGATCCGAATAGCGCGCCAGCCTAAGGCTGGGTTTTCTTCCTCTGTTTTGGCCATATAGGGCAAAATTTTATCGCCGCCAATATCGAGGGTTCTGAAGATCACGGGGCGATCCCCTGCCGCCTCTAAAACAGAGCGATAAAACTTGGTTTGCTCAGCCAAAGAGGGCAACCGATCGGTCACCATAAATTGTAATTCTGTCCTAAACAGACCAATACCATCTGCGCCTGTTTCAACAATATTATGTAAATCAAAAACC
>CAWUMW010000217.1:0-4165 GCA_963923415.1 uncultured Hyphomicrobiales bacterium
TGCCGATCAAGATTTGCTTGCACTGTCAGACCGACAGATGGAGGCACTGCGTGGCAATCGCATGGCGATGATTTTTCAAGAGCCGATGACGAGCTTAAATCCTGCCTATACAATTGGTTCCCAACTCACGGAAGGGGTCCGACGCCATAAAGGCCTATCACAAAGTGAAGCCGAACAGCGCGCCCTGACTTTAATGCACCGCGTGGGCATTACCGCGCCCGCTATGCGCCTTGCACAATATCCGCATCAATTATCAGGCGGGCTGCGCCAACGCGTCATGATTGCCATGGCGCTGATGTGCGAGCCGGAAGTGCTGATTGCGGATGAACCGACCACCGCATTGGATGTCACCGTACAGGCGCAAATTTTACGTCTGTTGGCCGAACTCAAGCAAGAATTTGGATTAGGCATTTTGCTGATCACGCATGATCTGGGCGTGGTCGCGCGCGTCGCAGATCATGTCTCGGTGATGTATGCGGGGGAAGTCATTGAAAGTGGGCCAACCCATTCTATTTTTAACCATCCTGCGCATCCTTATACGCGGGGCTTAATCGGCTGCGTGCCGGTTCCGGGTAAAATCAGACCCGATCAACCGCTTGGTTCGATCCCCGGCACGGTCCCGGTGATGAAAGAGGGTTTTGAAGGCTGCGCGTTCCGCTTTCGTTGTGCGCATCAGATCGCAGCCTGTGAGACCGCCGCACCGCGCCGCGCCCTCAGCGCGACCCATCAAGTGCAGTGCCATGTTTCTTTAGAGAGCCAAGAGAGGACCGGATGCATAGCCCACACGCTCTGACCCTGACCGATCTCTCCTGTGTCTTCAAAAGCAAAGCCGGATTGTTTGGTGAGACGCGCTTGATCCGGGCGGTTGATTCCATCACGCTCAACCTAGAACAAGGACAAGTACTGGCTATTGTGGGAGAATCCGGTTGCGGCAAAACAACCTTAGCCCGCATGATTTTAGGCTTGCAAACCCCGACCCATGGCGAGGTGCGTGTGCATGGCCAAAATCTGTTGCAACTCGATCGGCGCGCGCGCGCGCAATTGATCCAACCGGTATTTCAAGATCCATTTTCCTCGCTCAATCCCAAGCAGAAGGTCAAGGATATCGTGGCTCTGCCCTTGCGTGCTCAAGCGCAAATCGATGCCCGCACCATCGCGCAGCGCACCGCCGCTCTTTTGGAACGCGTTGGACTCTCAAGCGAACAGGGCGAACGCTTGCCGTCTGAGCTTTCAGGAGGACAGCGCCAGCGCGTTGCCATTGCCCGTGCTTTGATCCTCAATCCGCGTCTGGTGATTTGCGATGAGCCAACCTCCGCACTGGATGTGTCCGTTCAGGCGCAAATTCTCAACCTGTTGAATGAACTCCGCCGCGATCTGAAATTGACCTATGTTTTTATCAGCCATAATCTGGCGGTCGTCGAACATATCGCAACGGATGTGATGGTGATGTATTTAGGCCGCATGGTTGAACGCAATACAACCGCCGATCTGTTTACCGCCCCGCGTCATCCCTATACACAGGCCTTACTCGCCAGCGTCCTCACACCAGAGCCGGGATTAGGCCTGCCCGATGTCGGCTTGGGTGAGAGCATCCCCGATCCTGCCCATTTACCCACAGGGTGCCGTTTTCATCCGCGCTGTCAGCACATCCGTCCCTTATGCAGCCAGCAGCCGCCCATCTTACGCCAAACCTCCGCTTATGCCTCTGTTGAATGCCATTTGAACTGACTGATTGCCCCTTTTTGAAAAGGAATGACCATGTTTTACACACTGCTTTTACGAACCGTGTTGCGCCGGGTTTTTCTAGGCGTTGCCCTGCTCACTTTGGTTGGCACCACGGCGCATGCACAAAAATCAGCCGACACATTGCGCATTGCCATGCGTGATGCGGTCACCAATATCGATCCCTATTATAACAATCTGCGCACCGGTCTGGTGATGGCCCATCAAGCATGGGATACGCTGGTCTATCGTGATCCTGACACCTTCGCCATCAAACCGTTACTCGCAACGGCTTGGACACAAGTGGATGACAAGACCATTGATTTCACCTTACGCAGTGGCGTCACCTTTCACGATGAGACGCCGCTCACGGCTGATGATGTAGTCTATACAATCAATCTTGTCTCCTCGCCCGACAGTAAAGTCTCCGTTCCAACCAATACCAATTGGATCGAGTCTGCTGAAAAAACCGGACCACTGAGCGTGCGCGTCCGGTTGAAAAAACCCAATCCTGCCGCCTTTGAATATTTTGCTCTGGTTGTCCCGATTTATCCTAAAGCCTATCGGGAAAAGGTTGGGGCAGAGGGCTATGCCAAAGCACCGATCGGATCGGGCCCCTATCGCATCAGCAAATGGGAAGCGGGGAAAGAAATCACCTTTGAACGGTTTGAAAAATATTGGGCCGACAGCCCGAAAGGTCGACCCGCCATCAAAACGCTGGCTGTGCGCTTTGTGCCGGACGCAACAACCGAGATGACCGAATTATTAGCCCAGCGCGTGGACTGGGTGTGGAATATCAATCCCGATCAATTCGACAATCTGGCTAAAATGCCCAACCTGCAACTGACCCGCAAAGAATCGATGCGGATTGGATATTTATCCCTTGATGCGGCAGGGCGTTATGGGGCTGGCAATCCGCTGACGATACAAAAAGTCAGACAGGCCATTGCCCATGCGATTGACCGTAAAACCATTGCCGAAAAGCTGGTGACGGGCGGCTCACGGGTTCCGTTAGCACCTTGCTATCCGGGCCAATTTGGCTGTGATAGTGCGGCTGCAACCACCTATGATTATGATCCTGCAAAAGCCAAAGCTCTGCTAACGGAAGCAGGATTCCCGAATGGGTTTGAAACCGAACTTGTCAGCTATGTGCTGCCACAATGGACTGCGGCGGTGCAAAGCTATTTGCAAGCCGTTGGCATTACAGCGCGCGTCAGCCAGTTGCAAATTCAAGCCGCGGTTGCACGCTCTTGGGAAGGCAAGAACCCGCTTTATATGGCGAGCTGGGGCTCCTATTCCATCAATGACGTCTCCGCCATCATGCCCAACTTCTTTTCTTATGGTGGGGATGATTATGCGCGCGATCCTGAAATGAAACGCTTATTGGAAGAAGCAGGATCGAGCATTGATCCGCAATTCCGCAAGACAGCCTACACCGCAGCCATCAAGCGCGCCACCGAACAGGCTTATTGGTTGCCCCTGCATACTTATGTGACAACCTATGGCTACACAAAAGCGCTTAACTTCACCCCCTATCCGGATGAATTGCCGCGCTTCTATCTGGCTAAATGGAATTAAAGATATCAAGCGCTGTGGTGGGCCTCAAAAGGCCCGCCACACACACAACCCTGTTGTGAAGACAAACTGCCCAAATCGTTGCACCCGTCTCGTTGCGTCCAGTCGTTATTTTTTCAAAACCAGTGACGATAAAATTTTATCAATTTCTTTGCGATTGGCTTGATCGGCACTGTCAGAGCCCCAACCATAAATCAACAAAAACCGATCTTTTTTATGTGTTGAAACAATCACCACTGTGACATTGGTCGGCCCATCTTTATCCTTGCCTTTGAAGGAGACAAGAAAAGAGGGCATGCCCGCGATTTCAACCTCATTGCTGGTCTGTGAATTGACATCGAGGTCAACCCCTTGCTTTTTGAACCACGTCATGGCTTCGACAAAAGCGTGTTTGGAATCTTTACGTTCGAGCGCTTCAAACGCAAAATAAAACTGTCCATCCTTGGACGTGCCTTCAACGCCTATATCATATTCATTGGGCTCCCATGAATTGGGAATCGTGACAGTTGCCAACGGATTATCACTGGGAATGGCAAAAGTTTTTGCCTGTAAAGGATGAACACACAATAAAGCGCACAATAAAACCAACGACGATAAAAAACGCATCACATACTCACATTTGCTACTCAAGAGACCACATCAAATCCCATCTTATGATACTTCATAGCGCTTTGAAAGCACAGGCTGCACCTCACCTTTCACACAACCCACAAGAGCCCGATACCAAACACCAGCCCTCTCCCGCACCCGAGAGCGATCTCCAAAACACATGAGGATTAAAAAAACTGGCGCACCCGAGAGGATTCGAACCTCTGACCTTTGCCTTCGGAGGGCAACACTCTATCCAGCTGAGCTACGGGTGCTCACA
>CAWUMW010000218.1:0-4155 GCA_963923415.1 uncultured Hyphomicrobiales bacterium
GGAATGGATCTGGGGTTTGATTGAGGTGGCGTTATGATGAAGCAAGAAAATCACGAGCAAGACCATCACGAGCAAGACCATCATCATCATTTGCATGATCATTACACGCTTGGTCACCACCTTTATCGGATCCGGCTGTTCTTTTTCACGATGTTATTTCCGCGCCATGAGCGCAGTCGTTTAGCCTCGTTCATCAATGATTTTATCATTGTCATGATCGTTTTAAGCTCTTTTGCCATTGTGCTTGAAAGTATCGATTTTATTGCCGAGACTTTTGCAAAAGAAATGAAATGGTTTGATGAATTCAGTCTGATTGTTTTTACCATAGAATATGTCAGCCGATTAATTTGCGGTGGAATGCAAGCCCGTTTTATCGGCAAGCGCTTTGCGACACTGCGCTATATGGTTACACCCATGGCGTTATTGGATCTCATCGTGATCCTGCCATTTTTCCTTCCCATCCATACTATGGTTGATTTGCGGTTTTTGCGGCTCATCCGCTTGTTGCGTTTAATGAAATTAGCACGTTTCATTGTGCCAATTTGGAAAGAGTTTGTGCGCTTAAATCAGGGGCGCACTATCCGGCAAAAAGTCTATGCCGTGATGAATAGAACGATCTATTCTGGTGAAATGCATGATGTGGTCGATATCACGCTTGGTCTTGTGATTTTTCTCAGCGTGGCGGCCGTGATGTTGGAAAGCGTTGCCTCTGTGCATGAATTTATGGCAGAAGAATTTATATTCTTTGATGCCTTTTCGGTTGCGATTTTTAGTATCGAATATGTTCTACGGATTTATTCTTGTGTTGAAGACCCTGATTATGAAGAACCCATCGCGGGCCGTTTGCGCTTTATGTTCAAGCCCACGAGTTTGATTGATCTATTTGCCGTTCTGCCCTTCTATTTGGTTTATTTCGTACAAATCGATTTACGCTTTTTGCGTGTGGTCCGGCTGATGCGGTTGCTGAAATTTACCCGCTATAACAAAGCCATGAATTTGCTAACAGAAGTTGTGGAAGAGCAATTACCCGCTCTAAGTACGACTTTGTTTATTATGGCGATCATGACTGTTTTTGCTGCAAGTCTTGTATATTTATTCGAACATGAGGCACAGCCTGATAAATTTACTTCGATCCCGGAAGCGACCTATTGGGCGGTGATAACTTTGCTCAGTGTCGGTTATGGGGATATTTATCCCGTGACACCGATTGGACAATTTTTGACGATGATTATTACCGTGTTGGGTCTTGGCTTAGTGGCTCTGCCAACAGGTATTCTGGCATCGGGTTTTACCGAGAAAATGAACCAGCAAAGTGAGGAATATAAAAAGCTTCTTGATCAGAAAGTTAGTGATGGCGCTTTGACGCCGACTGAAAAAATTGAATTATCCCTAGAGGCATCGAGCATGGGGATGAGCCAAGCGCGTGCCGCAGAATTGCTAACAGAAGAGCTGTCGGCGGTCAGGCGTGAGCAGCAAGAGGATGCTTTGCTGGGAGGCTTGGCACAAGCGGACTCTCACCCCGATACGGCGATAAAATCAGATGAAGTTAAATTAAGCGAGTTAAAGGCTGATAGTCTTAAAGAAGTCCGAACATTGTCGGTGAGTGATTTCGAAACTTTGTTGACGCATATTGATCGGCTCAGTGTCTCAGAAAAATCGCGTCTTATGGCCCGGGTCGCTCAAGATATTGCTCAACGCATGGAAGAGCCGACAATTACAAAAAGTTAAATAGCTTTTTGTGCACAGTTTGGTCTGCGTGGATTATGACGCGCGTGCGGCGATTAATCGTGCGGCATCGGCTGCGGCCACGCGCCCCTCATCGGTTGGGATCACCCAGAGTTCAACCCCACTGTCAGCCGCATGGATTGGCATGATGCAATCGCCTTTGGCCTGTTGATTGGCTTTGGGGTCGAGGCGCACACCCAACCATGCAAGAGCTTCACAGACATCGGCGCGCAATTGCGCGTCATGCTCGCCAATTCCGCCGCTAAAAGCAAACACATCAAGCCCTTGCAAGCAGGCGCTCATCGCGCCACTTTCACGGATAACCCGATGGGTAAATAATCTGATAGCATAACGCGCTTCTTCACTCGCGCTGGCGCGTAAGGTGCGCATATCCGCAGACAGACCGGAGAGGCCAAGCAGGCCGGATTCTTTGTACAACAGGTTTTGAATTCTCTGATGATCATAATCATGTTCAAGCAAATAGAGCAAAACACCCGCATCCAGACTACCGCTGCGGGTTCCCATGATGAGGCCATCCAGAGCAGAAAAGCCCATCGTTGTCGCCAGTGACAAGCCTTGCAAGGCCGCGCATAAACTGGCCCCATTGCCCAGATGCGCCATGATCACGCGATCTTTGGCTTTGGCGGAAATATTGTGCAACTGTCCCATAATATATTGATAAGACAGACCGTGAAATCCATAACGGCGTACCCCGTCTTGGCGCAAGGTTGAAGGAAGCGCGAAGGCATATTCTTCTTCCGGTAAAGTGGCATGAAAAGCGGTGTCAAAACAGCCGATTTGCGGCAAATCCGGAAAAGCATCCATGAAGGCGCGCACGCCAGCTAAATTATGGGGTTGATGCAAAGGGGCAAGCGAATTGAGTTTATCGAGATCAGCCAAAATAGTTTTGTTGAGAATGACGCTTTCCCGATAGGTTTTACCCCCGTGAACAATCCGATGCGCAATGGCTTGAAGAGCTGGAAGGTCGTGTTCGTGATGGAGGAGGTGGGAGAGATGCGCCAAAGCTGTTTCAAAAGGATCATCTTCCGAAACGCTTAACGTTTGTTTGGTGGTTTGCCCTAGGTAACTATAGCTTAAATAGGGCTGCCCGTGCGGCTCAAGTCCTTGGATGGATCCAGACAGCGGGCAGGCTTCCACCTGTCCTTGCCGCACCGGATGCAGAGAAAATTTCAAGCTTGAGGAACCAGCATTAACTGCAAGAATGGCCATCAGACATCTCTTTTTGTCGCATGTCAGATCATGATCGGGGGTTAGTTTTTCAAGGCGGCGGTTGCACGATTTTTATGAGCGGCTAAAAGCGCCAATAAAGCCGATGCAACGCGTGTTGCGGGGCCATCGGCCCGGCTTGTTAAGGCGATAGGAACGCGCGCGCCTAATACAAGACCAGACCCCGTTGCCCCGGCCAAATATTCAAGCTGTTTGGCGAGCATATTGCCCGATTCAAGATCGGGGCACACCAAAATATCCGCGTCACCTGCTACGGCAGAAGAAATATTTTTAATGCGCGCCGCATGCAAGGACACCGCATTGTCAAAGGCGAGCGGGCCGTCAAGAATGCCCCCCTTGATTTGGCCGCGGTCTGCCATTTTGCACAAGGCTGCCGCATCCAAGGTTGAGGGAATATCGGGATTAACAGTTTCAACAGCCGACAAAATAGCGAGTTTGGGATTTTCAATGCCCAGAATATGCGCCAACTCAATGGCATTGTTGATGATGTCCATTTTTTCGGTGAGGTTTGGCCGTATATTGAGCGCGGCATCGGTCACCATCAAAGGTTTAGGATACATCGGCACATCAAATCGAAACACGTGCGACATGCGGCGCCCAGTTCTTAAATTGGGGCGGCACAGCACGGCGTGTAATAATTCATCAGTGTGCAGGCTCCCCTTCATCAAAATTTCAACTTGACCGGTTGCGGCCATTTCGGCCGCCATATCTGCGGCGGCATGGCTGTGGGGGACATCAATCACGTCATAACCCGTCAGATCAAGTCCAGCCTCTGCGGCCGCTTTATTGATTTTATTTTTTGGCCCAATCAAGACCGGGATGATTAAGTTATATCGGGCAGAATCAAGCGCACCGCTTAAGGATTCCTTGTCGCACGGATGCACAACAGCACAGCGTACCGCCTCCAGCGTATTGCCCCGTGCCAATAAGGCATTAAAGCGTGCTTCAGGATCAAATAATTGAATGTGTGGGGCAATGGAGCGCGGGCGTTTCACTTTTTGCGTCGGTGCAATCACCACCGCGGTTCCTGTCACGACTTTTTCGCCATGCTGATTGATGACTTCGCAATCAAGTGTGAGATGTTTTTTGAGATCTTCTTTGGATTTAACGGTGACGGTAACGGTGAGCGTGTCGCCGATCCGTACGGGACGAATAAAGTGCAAATCTTGATTGGTATAAATT
>CAWUMW010000219.1:0-4144 GCA_963923415.1 uncultured Hyphomicrobiales bacterium
CATGTGGCAAAAGTTGATGCGTTATTTTGGGCGCTCGACTTTTTTAGTAATAGCTTCATCAATGCTATGAATTTTTTACTCTTAATCATTGGCGCTTATTTTTTATATTTCAGTTTTGCCTATGACGATGAAAAATTATTGGGATCGGCAGGCCGGTCCATGTTGTTGCTATTTGTATTATGTAAAATCAATACGGCAGAAGTTGTTCCAACCCTTGTTTATCCTTTATGGCGTGCAAGCTTATTGAGTCTCAGCGCCATGCTTGCATTGACTATTATTGAATTTATGCTTGGCTATGCCGAAAAACAAATTAAGACACATGAGAAAACTTTGATGTGGATTGGTGTTTTATGTTTGTTTTTTTCCGGGCTTATTTTTGATGATCAGCTCATCAGTCTTGTAAGCTTTACAATCATGTTTTTGTTTAATGTGTATTGCCTCGCAATGATTGTATCGAAACAAGTGCGGCAAAAACTATTTCGCTCATGGTTGGGTGGATTTTATTTTCTATCCTTTCTGGTCGCCTATGCGGCCTTTATGCATGATTTTATGCTTATGCCCGGGCATGGCGAACTGATGAATTACCTCCATAAATGGGTCAATCTTTCTGCTTTGTCGCGCGAAGAGATCTTTGTTGCCCATACGGGGGTTGTATTGTTGTTTTGCTCCATGGTCATGATTGTGGTTGAACGCTATCAGGCGTCGCGTGATTATGCAGAGCGGGAGGCAGACCGGATTTATGGGGCATTAACCCGTAATGAAGCTGAGCTACGCACCATCTTGGATCAGCAAAACAGTGTGCAGGCCACCCATATCATTCAAAATGAGCGGCAGCGTTTGTTGTTTGAAATCCACACTGGCATTGGGTTGCGTTTGCAAGAAGGTTATCAGCGCGCTCTTGAAGATCGTTTAACACCCGCACAATTTGTTGATGTCTTTCAAGACTGCATTGATGATATGCGCTTGATCATGGATTGCATCTCCATGCGTCCGCGCGCTGAAATTGATATTATTGTCGGGGCGATGCTGCACCGGATGCAACCGCGCATGGTGCGCCAAGGCATCGAGCTTTATGTTGAGCCTCATCGTCGCTTGGGTGATGGAGTTGCCCTAACGGATGTGCAATGTCTTTATGTTGGCCGCATGATCCAATCAAGTTTAACGCATGCTTTGCGGCTCGATGGGTGCACAAACGTTGTGTTAAGCAGTCGGGAAACGACGGACAGTCTGTTTGTGTGTTGCTTGCTGCATGGATCCGGTCAGATCGGTGCTCAAACACATCCTGCGCATCAAGCCTATTATCAAGATCTTGCCAAACGCTCGCTCAGTCTGCGGGGGCGTTTGAGGTTGATGAAGACCACAGACGGTTCGGGCATGGCAATTTTGATCAAGCGCCGCGCAAAAGTCCCGATGGCTGGGACGATTGAGGATCCAGCCTTTCAAAGTTTAATGAAGCCGGTCGCATCAAGCCTTTAAACTGAGGCCTTTAGACCCCACTCTTTCCCTCATTCGGTTTCCCCGATATGCTGATCTTTCGGTGGAGCGGGATTGAGGGTGAAGGCGCATGGCGGATCGGGATAAAAAACATCATCATCATAAAGAGGAGGGGGGGCAACACGACCACCCGCATCACAAGCATCATCATGATCAGCGAGGGGACTCAAGTTCCGACAATGCACAGGGCAATGCGTGGGGCAATGCCGCGGTGCCAGCGTTAGATGATGAGACAGGAGCAGGCGAAGCACGCGCCAATCAAGGCCTGACACAAAAACAGTATAATCATGCGATGAAACAGTTGGATATTGAGTTGATCCAGCTGCAACGCTGGGTCATTGAAACTAAAGCGCGGGTGGTTGTGTTGTTTGAAGGCAGAGATGCTGCGGGCAAGGGGGGCGTGATCAAACGGATTAGCGAGCCGCTCAATCCGCGGTTTTGTCGCATCGCTGCTTTAGGCACTCCAACTGAAAAAGAAAAAACGCAATGGTATTTTCAACGCTATGTGGCGCATTTGCCATCGGGTGGCGAAATGGTTTTGTTTGACCGCTCGTGGTATAATCGGGCCGGGGTTGAACATGTCATGGGTTTTTGTACGCAGGATGAATATGCGGCTTTTTTAAAAGACTGTCCGGATTTTGAAGCCATGCTGGTGCGCTCTGGAATTCATCTCATCAAATTCTGGTTTTCAGTGAGTGATGAAGAGCAAGAGCGCCGCTTTCAAGAGCGCGCTACCAATCCACTCAAGCAGTGGAAGCTCAGCCCGATGGATATTAAAGCGCGTGAATATTGGGTGGATTATTCCAAGGCCAAGGACCGGATGTTTGCGGCAACCGACACAGATTTTTCACCATGGTATGTTGTGCATGCCGATCATAAAGAAAAAGCGCGGCTCAATACGATCAGGCATTTGTTGGGCTTAATTCCTTATGTGAGTAAGCCTTATGCGCCAATCGATTTGCCGCCGAGGCCCATCACACCCGCCGATTATGTACGCCCCCCTCTATCCATGCAAAAATTTGTTCCCGATTATTATGAATCCTAAAACCGTTTCACACGCAACACAGCACAAGTCCCTGACACGCGCCGAAGTGATGGGGGATGTTGGCGGGGGCTTTGCAGCCATGCTGGTTGCTTTGCCCTCTGCGATTGCATTCGGGGTGACCATTTTTTCACCCTTAGGGGGTGAATATGGCGCACGAGGCGCCATTGCAGGCATGTTAGGCGCGATGGTCTTGGGGTTAATCGCGGGCTTGTTTGGCGGAACACGGCGATTGATCTCTGCGCCTTGCGCTCCAGCGGCGGCTGTGCTGAGCGCTTTGACCATCGACATGATCCGGCTGGGCGAGCCGGTTTCTGTGATTGTTTCGAGTTTGATTCTTGTCACTTTACTCAGTTCATTGGTGCAACTGAGTTTTGGTGTTTTGCGTATGGGGCAATTGATTAATTACATGCCCTATCCCGTTGTATGTGGATATTTAAGCGGGGTTGGTTTGATTATTATGATGAGCCAATTACCCAAATGGCTGGCTTTGCCACAGTCCATTTCAGTGTGGGAGGGGTTGATCCATCCTTCCCTATGGAACCCAGCGAATACGCTCATCGGTTTGGCAACGGCACTCGCCATGATTGCGACCGCTAAGCGCAAAGGCGGGGTGCCCTCTGTGATGTATGGATTGCTCGCCGGGCTTGTGACCTATTGGCTGTTAGCTTGGACTTATTGGCCTCATCTGCTTACTCTTCAGGGCAATCCTTATATTGTGGGGGCTTTGCAGCTTAATTTTTCTGACCTTGTTGTGGGCCTGAAAGAGATTGGTGGATTGGTGACAGAGCTTGATCCGATGAAAACCGATCTGCCGTGGAATTCTATTGTCATGACAGCCCTGACTTTATCGGTGCTGCTGTCGATTGATACATTAAAAACCTGCATTGCGCTCGATACGATGACGGGTACGCGCTATAATCCTAATCGTGAATTGATTGGCCAAGGGTTGGGAAATTTTTTCACAGGTTTATTGGGCGGGACGCCGGGCGCGGGAACGATGGGGCCAAGCCTTGTGAACCATGCCAGCGGGGGGCATTCGACCTTATCAAGCGTGTTTCAAGCTTTATGGTCGCTCGTTGCGGTTGTGGTGTTGTCATCGGCGATTGCATGGGTGCCTATTGCTTCTCTGGCGGCTATTTTGGTGGTTGTCGGTTTTTCAATGATTGATTGGAAAGCCCTCCGCCTTCTTAAGTCACGCGATACGATCATAGATTTTTTGGTGATTGCCCTGGTGGTTTTGGTGGCCAATAGCGTGGGCCTGATTGCGGCCTCTGGGCTAGGAATTGTTTTATCGATTTTATTATTCATGCGTGAGCAAATTCATACATCCACAATCCGGCGTCGGATGACGGGGGAGGAAATATTTTCAAAGCGCGTTCGGCAGGCCTTTGAGCATGAGCGTCTCGTTCAGAAGGGTCAACAAACCCTGATCATTGAATTGCAAGGAAGTTTATTTTTCGGAACCACCAGTCAGCTCTATGACACGATCAGCCGTGATCTGGAGGGTAGAAAAATTGTTCTGTTAGATTTTATGTATGTACAATCGCTCGATTATACCGCGGGGCATATGATCTGTCTCTTATACACATCTCCGAGCCCACGAGA
>CAWUMW010000220.1:0-4124 GCA_963923415.1 uncultured Hyphomicrobiales bacterium
TGTGAATTGGGACGCGATCAAAGATCGCATTCAACGCTGATTGCAAAGATCGCATCCCGCGATAAAGACCAAGACCGCGTCCCGCGTCAGGCTTAAGATTTACGCGCTGGATCCGCGCCATAAACCCCGCTGGCGCGCCGCACCTCTTCGGCATTTTTTGCCTTGCGCAGCTTGTCGAGCAACTCGGCCTCTTCCTCCAGCATTTTCTCGGCGTTTTCGAGCACTTGCCATGCGCGATCGGCGGGAAATTTCACCGCGCCATTTTCATCCATATGGATCATGTCACCGGGGGCGACATCCATGCCCCCGACCGAAACCGGCACATTAACGGCCTGCACGCTTTGCTCGCCATGCCCAGCCGTCACCCCCCCCAGCAACATCTGGAAATTCAAACGCCGCACCGCATCAACATCCCGCGACGGACCATTGGAAATCAACCCGATACAGCCAACCGCCTGCATACTGGTGACCATGATCTCACCCGCCAAACCAGCTTTGCGCATAATATGATCCGGCCATTTCTGTTCGATCACGAGAATGGTCGGTTTTTTCATGGCATCCAGCGCATCCACCACATCCATGAAGCTCAAACGGCCGGAAAAATTCGGATCGGGCAGACCATAAACACAGGTCACGGCGTGACCGACAATCGGCCCCATTTCTGGATAAATGGTGCGAATGGAACGATCCGTATACCAGTTCTCGGTCCATGGATTATAAAGTCCTAAACAGAGCGGTTTTTTCGGATAGGTGGCCACAACATTGGTAATGGTTGGCGTGTCAATCTTACGCAATCCAGCATAAAGATCACGCGGCGCGGTGGTCGATGTCATGGCGTCTCTCCCCTTGATGATTTTTATCACGACAGATCCCTCAACGACCTGTCCTGTCCGCTCTGGATTTGAAAGGGTTTTATTTGGTTTGACAAGCGGCAATCCGAGGGCCCTGTTGTGCCACATCAAGCCGCAGGCGCTTAACGCCGCACTTTGTCGACGGCGCGTTTGAGCTTGTCCCCGACAACCATCGGCCCGCCATCTTCCTTAAAGCGGCGGACGGCCCCGCGCGCAATCATCTCTTTGAGGGTATGGACCGGCACGCCCATGTCATAGGCAACCAATCCCAAGGGGCGCACGGTATAATATTTGGAGACATACCCTTCATGGCTGGCTTTGCGACGCATGAAAACGCCTTCCTACATCACCAGTAAAGCGGCAATATGTTCATGCACGCTTTCAAAGCTACGGCTGAACGCTGACATTTTAGCCGTTTCATCCCCCACAGTCAGCGTGGGATCATGGATCGACCATAAAGAGGTTGAGGAATGACCGGGCCAAATCACCGCCGCTTGACCATGCGAGCGATCACAAAAGGTGAAAATCAAATCCATGTCCGGGCTGGAATTTTTTTCAAACACAGTGATCGGCTTGGATTGCAGATTGTCAGTCGGATAGCCATGCAGCTCAAGCGTTTTTAAAGTCAAAGGATGCACGCTACTTGCGGGCTCCATCCCCGCAGAATAGGGTTTATACAGCAAGGAGCCATCCTTGCGCATAATGCTCTCTGCCATGATCGAGCGTGCGCAATTGGTCACGGACAAAAACAAGACATTGTAAATTCTGTCTGTGTAGCGGATCCGTTCTGTCATCGGTGTGTCACTCCCTCACAGCGGCAAAGGCTCCTCACAGCGCAGGACCAAGGCTTCTGATCCTTATTTTGTGACTGATCCGTCCCCGTTAGGCAAGGCCGTTCTGTTTTTGCGACTGCGAATGCCCTTTAAACCACCAAAAGTCCGCACACCTCTGCAAAAAACAAATCTCCGCCCTGCGTAGAGAGGCTTGATCAGAGCGGATTTTTTTGTTCAGTGACACCATGACATCACGTTTAAGTTTTTTTGCCGCTGTCTGTGCGTTCAGCCTCTGCTTGCTTCCATGGCCTGGTTTCGCCCAGCCTGTTTCCCCACGCGTCACAGCCTTATTAGGCGCGATGACGTTAGAGGAAAAAGCAGGACAGTTAAATCTTTTATCCGGCCATAATGCGGTGACAGGTCCTTATGCCACACCCGATGTGGAGGCCGCGATCCGCGAAGGGCAAGTGGGTGGCCTGTTTAATGTCTATGGCGCGGCCTATACGCATCAACTGCAATCGCTTGCCTTAGCCCATAGCCGATTAAAAATTCCCCTCTTGCTCGGCTTTGATGTCTTGCATGGCTACCGGACGATTTTTCCTACCCCCTTGGCCCAAGCGGCCAGCTTTAATCCCGCGCTGATCGAACAAGCGGAACGGGTCTCGGCGCGCGAAGCCGCAGCGGCTGGCGTCAATTGGGTCTATGCCCCGATGCTCGACATTGCACGCGATCCGCGTTGGGGCCGTATGGTTGAAGGCGCGGGCGAGTCCCCTTGGCTCGCTGCGCAAATCGCCCAAGCGCGCATCAAAGGCTTGCAAGGAGCCTCATTGTCCGACCCTGCCCATGTCCTGGCCTGTGCCAAGCATTTTGCTGGCAATGGCGCAGTTGAAGGCGGGCGCGATTATTCCGCCACCGATCTTTCCCTGCGCGCTTTGAAGGATCAAGAATTACCTCCCTTTCAGGCGGCAACCCGAAGCGGCATTGGCTGTGTGATGGCCGCCTTTAATGCACCAGACGGCACTCCGGGCATTACCAACCGATCTTTGTTAGAGGATGTGTTGCGCAAAGACTGGGGATTTCAAGGCGTGGTGGTGAGTGATTTTGGCGCTATGCTGGAATTGCCCGTGCATGGTGTGGCGCACGATCTTGCCGACAGTGCCGCGCAAGCACTGACTGCTGGCACCGATATGGATATGCAGGCGCGCGCCTATCAAAGCCAATTGCCGCATTTGGTGCGCACAGGCCGGATTGATCCGATTTTATTAGACCGGGCCGTGGCACGGATCCTGACCATCAAAGAACAGCTTGGCCTGTTTGATGATCCTTATGCGCGCAGCGATGTGGCCCGCGAAGCGGCCATGATGGAACATCCAGATCATTTAAATCTGGCCCGCCAACTGGCTGAAGAAAGCACGGTGTTGCTCAAAAATGATCGACATCTCTTGCCACTCGCCCCAAAAGCCTATCGCAAAATTGCCTTGATCGGCCCGTTGGCTGATGCACAGGCCGATACGATGGGCCCTTGGCCTGCTCATGGAGAGCCACGCCATGTCATCACCTTGCGTGAAGGACTGCAAAAGGCACTGGGTCCACTCCGCTTTGCGACAGCCGGAGGCATTGAACAGAGTCAGGATGCCGAGATACGCAGCGCAGTTGCGAAGGCCAAAGGCAGCGACTTGATTATTCTGGCTTTAGGGGAACGTGCCACGATGAGTGGTGAGGCCGCCAGTCGAGCCAATCCCAATCTTCCCGGTCGCCAAAAAGAACTGTTCCTCAAGATCACCGCCCTGGGAAAACCCGTGCTGGTCATTTTGATGGCCGGGCGACCGATCATCGAACCTGAACTCTACGAAAAAGCCACGGCTGTGCTGATGGCTTGGCAGCCGGGTACACGAGGCGGCGAAGCCTTAGCCCGTCTTGTTTTGGGAGAGGCCGAACCTTTGGGACGACTGCCCGTGACGATCCCGCGCCTTGTCGGACAAATTCCTTTAACCCATGATCGACGCCCGACCGGACGGCCCGCCACAGCAGACAACAAGCCTTATACAACAGGCTATAGCGACAGTGCGCTCTCCCCTGAATTTCCGTTTGGATTTGGACTGTCTTATTCGGATTTTACACTCGGTTTGCCGCAAATATCGATGCCAACCGAAACAACAGATCCGGCGCATTTACAAATTGACGTGCCTGTTTCCAATCACGGCTTGCAACGCAGTACGACCGTGGTGCAAATTTATACGCGGCAAGATGTAGCTTTCGTCTCGCAACCCGAAAAACAATTGCGCGGCTTTGCACGCATCACGCTTGAGCCGCAGCAAAGCGGGGTGGCACGGATCCTGATTGACCGCGACAGTTTGAGTTATCATGATCGCCATGGGATCAAGCAGCAAGCCCAAGGAACCTTGAGCATTATGGCTGGATTAAATTCCAGAGACGTCCAGAGCGTCAAATATATGCTGCCCAATCCTTAAACTTGGCCCACCCAAGTTTGGCCCACCTA
>CAWUMW010000221.1:0-4102 GCA_963923415.1 uncultured Hyphomicrobiales bacterium
TGAAATTCGCACAAGCCTTGAGAGGAGGCGGGTTAGGCTTGGTACAAAAAAAGACCCGCCGAAGCGGGTCTTTTAAACGCACACTGATACGCACTCTTTGTTAACGCACTGACTGACAACGCAGACCTGTTAACGCAACAAACAGCACAGATTAGAACTTGTAGTTCAAGCCCGTGCGGATCAGGCCAATGTCGTTGCCGACTTTGCCGCTGGTTCCAACGGTCTTGTTTTCGAGGCCGACATAAAGACCTTCGAGGCGTGCCGATACATTGTTGGTGATGGCATAATCAACACCACCGCCCACAGCATAGCCATTGCGCCATCCAGAGGATGAGCCGGTCGCGGTCGTCACTTTTTCATTGGCGCCTGCATAACCAGCGGTCACATAAGGCATCACGCGATCAAATGCATAACCGACGCGACCACGGACGGTGCCGAGCGTATCAATGCGGGCTTTATCGCCAGCGGCTCCGGTTGAGGATGCTTTGCCTTCCAAGGCGCTGTAATCCAATTCGCCTTCCACGCCGACCACAAATTTATTGGGCAGTTGTTGGTTGTAGCCAGCCTGAACGCCACCCACGAAATTGCTCGGATCTTTGAATTGGTTGCCAGCGCTGCCGGAGAAGGAGCCAAAGCCATAGCCCGCATTCACGCCTGCATAGCCGCCTGTCCAGTTGAAGGCGGGGGCAGCGGCCACATAAGGCTGCGGAGCGTTTTTGCGGTTGGGAAGGTCAGCCGCAAAAGCGGAACCCGCTGTCAGCGCCAGTGCCGTAAAGCCGAGGGCAAGTGTCTTTTTCATCATAGTCTCCAGATTTAAGATAAGAATTTTCTGTATTGATTGGGAACGCATCCAGCATTTGAAAGTAAATGTGGACTTTACATCATAAGCTTGCCTGTTCTTCGGCTGAAAAAATGGCAAGAATGTGATAGCTCTGTGGCCTTGTTGCGATTTCTTCTAAGAAAAATGGTGAACAAAACCTTAATTTATTTATTGTTTTGGGCTTAGAATTTGTAGTTGCCTCCTAGCCGCAACACATTCGTTGAATTGCCCATGGACACGGTGCCGTTTGAACCGGGATAATTTTCGTGACCAAATTCGTAATGCAGCAATTCACCGCGCAAGGTGAAGCGGGGGTCCACCATTAATTCAGCCCCCAATCCGGCCACCCATCCAAAATTAATTGGGCTGTGCTGGCCACTGCTGCTTTTATATTCGGTTGCACCCGAGGCCATCCCTGCTGTGCCATAGCCCATTAAATTGCTGGCAAAGGCATAGCCTGCGCGCCCACGGCCCGTCAGGCTCCATGTTTGGCGATAGCTGTCTGCAACTGACCGGCTGAGAAAATCGCTGGCTGTATAATCAGCTTCCAATCCATAGACGAAACGATCATTTTGCCAGTTATAGCCGCCTTGCAGTCCAGCCGCGATGCCCGAAATGCGGTTGGGTCCGGCTTTACCGATCCCAAGTCCTGCATGGGCACCAATATAGGCACCTTGCCAATTGGTCCCGATCCCCGAATTATAACCGGACGAGCCATAGCTGCTGCCACCCCCGCCGCCCCCATAGGAGGATTGTGAGGTTGGCGCTGCCGCATAGCCTTTATTGACGGGGCCGTTATAGCCATTATTGCGGGTGAAATCAGCAGCGCTGACGCTTGAAACGGATAGCGCGACACATAGACCGCACCAAGCGACGACGGATGAACGCGACACGCAAGCGGACAATGAGGTCATGGCAACTGGCTCCTTCACCCTTCAGGGATCCTTGTTCAGGCGTGTTTTAGGAGGTTGCACAAAGCACTGAAAGGAAAGCTTGGGAACAGGGTCAACAAGTTCTAAACAACTGGGAAGGCGTGTAGGAATTTATTAAGAGGCATGGCAAAATCATGTCCGCATGGCTGGGGTCGGAGCATAACAGATGACAGGTCGGATAATCGGCACCGCGATGGTCACCGGTGGGGCGCAGCGGATTGGGGCAGCGATTGTGCGCGCCCTTGCGGAGGCGGGCTATCGGGTGGTGATCCATTATAGCCGCTCGGCTGGAGCGGCTGAGGCCTTGCACAGCGCTTTGCAGCAGCAGGGACGAGAGTCTTTTTTAGTGCAAGCGGATTTGTCAGACAGGCAAGCCGTGCAGACCTTGTTTGCGGATGCGCGGCGTCAAGCGGGGCCTCTTGATCTGTTGGTCAATAATGCGTCCGTATTTGTGCCAGATCGGGCGTCTGTCCCGCATACAAAGATTTGGGATGATCATTTCGCCGTTAATCTGCAGGCCCCATGTGCATTGGCGGCAGCTTGTTACGCACAAACCGATGTGCCGCCGGGACGCGAACGGGTCATTGTGAATATGGTGGATCAACGCGTCTTGCGTCCTAACCCGCTTTATTTCTCTTATACTTTGTCAAAATCCGCATTATGGACCGCAACCCAAACCATGGCGCAAAGTTTTGCACCCGTCATGCGGGTGAATGCGGTTGGGCCAGGTCCCACTTTACCTAATCTGCAAGATGGGCCGGAGGGATTGGCCAAAGAGCGGGCCGGATTATTATTGCAAAAAGGGCCTGAGCCGTCAGATATCGCGCAGGCGGTGCTTTATCTTGCGCAGGCGCGTTTGGTGACCGGGCAAATGCTGGCGGTCGATGGGGGGCAGCATCTCGGTTGGCAAACCCCCGATATTGTGATGCCGTAATTTGTTATCCCATAATTTGTTTTCAAGCACACAGCGTAATGGCTGAAATCAGTCGGCCATAATCAGGCTCTTGCTGATGCGTGGTGCGGCGATAGCTATAAAAAAGAGCGTCTTCCCGATAGGTGCAGCGATCCAAATTATGAAAAGAGCCGATCCCGCAGCCGCGCAGACGGTGTTCAATAAAGGCGGGCAGGTTGAACATAAAATGATGGGCCTGTGCGGAGGGCGTAAAAAATTCTGTGTGTTGGGAATCGGTTGCAACAAAGCGCTCGTGAAATTCCGGTCCGACTTCATAGGCTTGCGCGCTGATTGTTGGACCCAAGACCGCCCGAATGGAGGAGGGGCGCGCACCTAAGGTCTGCATGGCGGCAAGGGTTGCCTCCAGCACGCCTGTGAATGCGCCTTTCCAGCCCGCATGACAGGCGCCAATCACGTGATGGTCGGGATCAACAAATAACACAGGGCCGCAATCCGCTGTTGCAATGGCCAAGGCGAGACCGGGCTGATTGGTCACACATCCATCGGCTTTGGGGCGGTCATCGCTGCTCCATGGGCGCGTCACCGTAACAATGTCAGCAGAATGAATTTGCCATAGGCTGAGCAGATGGGCAGGAGGCACGCCAAGCCACTGCGCCATGCGGGCCCGATTATGGGTGATCGCGTCAGGATGATCAGCCGAGCCAAGCCCGCCATTGAGTGAGGCATAGATCCCTTCGGACACACCGCCCTGTCGCGTAAAAAAGCCATGCCGGACCGAAGGCACGTTCAGGCTCTCGGCCTGAAGCACGGGAAGGGGGGAGGCGGTATCGGGCATCAGAACGTCTCACAAAACAATAATAGGGATTGAAGCGCGGGCGAAACCACACTTAGGGCGGATCAAAAGCCGGCAGAGGGCCGAACTCAGGATGGGAAAGCGCCAGCGCTTTGAACAGTTGTCCCATAGCCTGCGGACTGGTGTTGTCGATGAGCCGCAGACAGGCTTTGGTGATGTCATAACTTCGGTCGGGATTGCCGCGCACAAGCTGTTGAAGGCGCGCTTCCAGTCCCAAGCGGAGCAATAGATCTCGTTGGGTCAAGACAGGGGCGATGACGGCTCCCCCTGCTTGTGCAGCGGCGCCTAATCGCGTGAAATCGACATGGCTGGTCAAATCCGCCTCGCCCGGACGGTGCAGAGGGTCAACATAGGCATGGGCCGTTAAGGCCTGCCACGTATCGCCAAACGCGCTGTGTGCATAGCCATAATCGATCACCATCATGGCCCCACCATAAGAACGCAGATGGCGTGCGAGGCTGCGCATAATGGTGGCGGCAATGCGCGCTTCTTCATAGACGCTGCCGTCTGGTGCTGTAAGCGTGGCAAGGTGTTCAGCTGGCTCCGCAGCAAGGCCCAGCACCAATTGCTCATTCTCATCTAGT
>CAWUMW010000222.1:0-4072 GCA_963923415.1 uncultured Hyphomicrobiales bacterium
CATAGTCATGCCGTTGGTGTTAAATGAATGAGGTCTGACCCTAGTGTTTCTGGATGAGGGGGATCTTCCTGTCCTTGAAATAGCCTGTGGCCATTCCTAAATAAAGCTCATCAAGTCTATAAATCTTTTTATGTTCGTGTACCATGTCTCACCCCCCCCCATTGGGGCGGGCATGGCGTGTTCAACAGATGGGGTCAATTTGATTGACCGGATCGGGTTGCGCTTTCCATAAACAAGATGAAATGACGATCAATGACGCAGGACATGACAGCATGACCCAGACAAAACAAAAACCAACCGTCGCTATGGGCAGTGTAGAAACCTATCCGGTTTTACCGCTGCGGGATATTGTTGTGTTTCCGCATATGATCGTGCCTTTATTTGTGGGGCGTGAAAAGTCGATCAAGGCGCTTGAAGAAGTGGTGAAGAATGAGCGTTTGATTATGCTCGCCACTCAAAAGAATGCCGGGGATGATGACCCTGCTAAAGACGCAATTTTCGAAACCGGCACATTGGCCACTGTTTTGCAATTGTTGAAATTGCCGGACGGGACGGTCAAAGTTTTGGTGGAAGGTTTGGCTCGTGCGCAGATTGTTGATTATGTGCGCAGCGATGATTTCTATGAAGCGCAAGCCAAAGCAATTGAAGATAGCGCAGGCGAAACTGTTGAGATTGAGGCGCTGGCGCGCTCCGTGGTGACGGAGTTTGAAAGCTATGTGAAACTCAACAAAAAAGTATCCCCCGAAGTTGTTGCTGCGGTGGGGCAGATTGAAAATTATTCCCGTCTGGCTGATACGATTGCCTCGCATCTCGCGGTTAAAATTAGTGACAAGCAAGATGTGTTGGAAATCTTTGATGTCGCTAAACGGTTGGAAAAAGTTTTGGGCTTTATGGAAAGTGAAATTTCCGTGCTTAATGTCGAAAAGCGCATTCGCTCGCGCGTTAAGCGGCAGATGGAAAAGACCCAACGCGAATATTATCTCAACGAGCAGATGAAGGCGATTCAGAAAGAGCTCGGTGATGAAGACGGCAAGGATGAGATCTCTGAAATTGAAGATCGCATCAATAAAACCAAACTGACAAAAGAAGCGCGTGACAAGGCTTTGGCTGAAGTCAAAAAGTTGCGGCAGATGTCACCAATGTCTGCGGAAGCGACGGTGGTGCGCAATTATCTTGATTGGATGTTGTCGCTGCCATGGGGCAAAAAAACCAAGATCAAAAAAGATCTGGGGCATGCCCAAGCTTTGTTAGATGCGGAGCATTATGGGCTTGAAAAGGTCAAGGATCGTATCGTTGAATATTTGGCCGTGCAAAGTCGGGCCAATAAATTGACGGGTCCGATTTTGTGCCTGGTTGGTCCTCCCGGTGTTGGTAAAACCTCGTTGGGCAAATCCATTGCCAAAGCGACGGGACGCGAATTTGTTCGCATGTCGTTAGGGGGCGTGCGGGATGAGGCTGAAATTCGCGGCCATCGGCGCACCTATATCGGCTCGATGCCGGGCAAGATTATTCAATCCATGCGCAAGGCTAAGTCACAAAATCCGCTCTTCTTGCTGGATGAAATTGACAAGCTCGGTATGGATTTTAGAGGGGATCCGTCTTCGGCTTTGTTGGAGGTTTTGGACCCTGAACAAAACAGCTCCTTTAATGATCACTATCTCGAAGTGGATTATGATCTGTCCAATGTGATGTTTATCACCACATCGAACACGTTGAATATTCCACCGGCCTTGCTTGATCGCATGGAAGTGATCCGGATTGCAGGCTATACAGAAGATGAAAAGATCGAGATTGCGCGGCGCCATTTGATCCCGGAAGCAACCCTGAAACATGGGCTCGCACAGAAAGAATGGAAGATTACGGATGAGGCTTTGTTGCTGCTCATCCGGCGCTACACGCGTGAGGCGGGCGTGCGCAATTTGTCGCGCGAACTTGCCAATCTGGCCCGCAAATCGGTGAAAGAAATTCTGCTCAAAAAGAAAAAATCCATTCTGATTGATGAAAAGAAATTGGAGGATTTTCTCGGCGTGCCGAAATACCGCTTTGGTGAAACTGAGGATGAAGATCAAGTCGGTGTGGTGACGGGTTTGGCTTGGACGGAAGTGGGTGGCGAATTGCTGACCATTGAAGGTCTGATGATGCCGGGTAAAGGCAAGATGACCGTTACCGGTAATCTGAAAGATGTGATGAAAGAATCGATCTCTGCGGCAGCCTCTTATGTGCGTTCGCGCTCAGTGTCGTTTGGGATTGAGCCGCCTTTATTTGATCGGCGCGATATCCATGTGCATGTGCCCGAAGGCGCGACACCCAAAGATGGTCCCTCGGCTGGCATTGCCATGGCGACAGCGATCGTCTCGGTGCTCACAGGGATCCCCGTTCGGCGGGATATTGCAATGACCGGTGAGGTCACGTTGCGCGGACGTGTTCTGCCGATTGGCGGATTGAAAGAAAAATTACTCGCCGCGTTGCGCGGCGGTGTTAAAACCGTGTTGATCCCGGAAGAAAACGCCAAGGATTTGGCGGACATTCCCGACAATGTGAAAAACCTGCTTGAGATCATTCCGGTTTCGCGCATGGATGAAGTGTTGACGCATGCGCTCACGCGCGCGCCGGTGGCGATTGCGTGGGAAGAGCCGATTGCCTCGGTTGCGCATGGCTCGAGCGATGATGAAGCCGGCAGTGTGATGGCGCATTAACAGCGCCCATCGCCTGAAAGCTTTGTGTTGATGCGATCCCCCGAAATTTTTTCGGGGGATTTTTCGTGTAAAGAGCCAAAATAACAGCAAATCAGGTGCTTTTGCGCTTGCTTTGCCCCCCTGCCAACTGGTCAATCACTGGTATGCGCTGTTGATTCGGTGCGGGTAACATTTATTTTAGGAGACTGAAGAATGAACAAGGGCGATTTGATTGCGGCTGTGGCCGACCATGCCGATCTCACCAAGGCACAGGCGGGGGAGGCCGTTGACGCCGTTTTGGAAGCAATCACCGCAACCTTGAAAAAAGGTGATGAAGTGCGTCTGGTTGGGTTTGGCACATTTGCGGTCAGCCATCGTAAGGCCGGCGAAGCGCGCAATCCACGCACGGGCGAGATCATCAAGACCAAAGCGTCCAAGGCACCGAAGTTTAAAGCGGGTGCGGCCTTAAAGGCGGCGATCAACTAAGCGATCCTCGCAGCGTTGTTCCCTCTCCTGACTGAGTTGCCCATGGGTGTTTTAAGGTTGCATCCTTGGTGAGAGCTGGGTAAGGAGAGGGGGTCGGGCGGTTAGCTCAGTTGGTAGAGCATCTCGTTTACACCGAGAGGGTCGGCGGTTCGAGCCCGTCACCGCCCACCATTGTCCCCACTTTTTGTTTCTTCCACTTTCTGCGCTCTATTTTTGCGGTTGATCCCGAGCAGCAAAGCCGCGTGATCCTGCTGATCCCCGATAAAATGACCTGACCGGAACCAAAAAATGCGGTTTTCTGGTTGACAGAGGCGGGGGGGTCGCTTATCCCCACCTGCGTGGAACAGATTTGTTCTGCCTGTGGGGGAGTAGCTCAGTTGGTTAGAGCGTCGGCCTGTCACGCCGAAGGTCGCGGGTTCGAGCCCCGTCTCTCTCGCCAGTCCCGTTTCCCGGTGATGCCTTGAGGCTCCCTGTGAACGGCGATTGGGGTTTTAAGTGACATTCTTTAATTTCCCTCCCTTAGATTTCCACCCCTCCCTAGAAATCCACCCAGAAACCCTTTGGACGGTGCTGCTTAAAAGCCCAGCCGCAGCGTGAGGCTTGCTCCATGCGCCACGGGATGGGAGCGGGTCAGGGGGCGGAAAGCGAGTGAATTTCTTGATCTGGCGCAAATTTGCCGGTTATTCGACCAAGTTCTGTGCTGGAGAATGTGGGTTGTGTCTTGCGTCCCTGACTGGGCTGCGTTAAGCCTCCCATGCACGCGGTTGGTCCAAAGAAGCCCCTTTGGGTCAGATCGTGCGGCTTGCGCCGGTTATCGCTTTGATTTTTCATGGAAATTTACAGATTTCCACGGAGACTCGGGCTTCATCCGGGGGATGCTGTCTCTTATACACATCTCCGAGCCCACGAGA
>CAWUMW010000223.1:0-3947 GCA_963923415.1 uncultured Hyphomicrobiales bacterium
TGCATGTGTTGTTTGGGTCTGTTTTGGGGCTTGATGATCCTACACTGTATCTGCTGGTCAGCGCTGCAAGCCTCAGCTTGATGACCCTTGCGATCATTTTTCGTCCGCTGGTGCTTGAATGTGTTGATCCGGAATTCTTGCGTACCGTCAACGGGCATGGCGGCCATGTGCATCTAGTCTTTTTGGCCTTGCTGACTTTAAATCTCGTGACAGGCTTTCAGGCTTTAGGGACTTTATTGGCTGTCGGACTGATGATGCTGCCGGCCATTGCCGCACGGTTTTTCAGCCGCCAAATCGGTCCAATGATGGCCATGGCCACGCTGATCGGCCTGTTATCAGGGGTGGTTGGTCTTTTACTGTCCTATCATAGTGGCCTCCCAACTGGTCCTGTGATTATTCTCACGGCAGGCTTGATCCTGCTCATCTCGCTGTTATTTGGTCCGCAAGACGGGCTGGTGACGACCCGCCTCCCCCGTCCGCATCTCGAAAATTAATCCCTTGGACATGAAACCTCTTCATCGTATCGCCATGCGTTATCTGCTTTTACTTTGGTCTCTCATTCTCATCGGACCGAGCCCTGCAATCAGCGAGCCGATGCCTGTGGTGGCGAGCTTTTCCATCCTTGCCGATCTCGTTGAGCAGATCGGTGGATCGCGTCTTAAGGTCACCTCGCTTATTCCCCGTGCAACCGACCCGCATGTGTTTCAAGCAAGCCCGCAGGATGCGCAACGCTTGCAATCAGCCCGCTTGATTTTCGTCAATGGATTGGGATTAGAAGGCTCGATTGATCGCCTCATTGCCAGTACAGGACAAAATTCCAAACGCGTGGTGGTCAGCGCCACCATCAAACCATTCCGATTGATTGAAAATGGCCGCGATCAAGGGCTTGATCCGCATGCTTGGCATGATGTGGCCAATACCAAGCTCTATGTCGAGGCGATTTGCGCGGCCCTCATCAAAGCCGATCCCGATGGACGCTCGGTCTATGAAAGCCGCACACAGACCTATCAAAAGGCATTGGATGAACTCGACATCGCCATCAAACAGGGACTCGCAGCGATTCCACCCGGCCAGCGAATGATTGTCACCAATCATGACGCCTTTGGCTATTTTGCCCGCGCTTATCAGATCGACATGATCGCGGCGCGCGGCGTCTCAACCGAAACAGAACCCTCAGCGCGCGATATTGCACGGGTCATCCGACAAATTCGCAGCCAAAAGATTCCGGCGGTTTTTCTGGAAAATGTCGCCGATCCTCGTCTCATGCAGCAAATCGCCCAGGAGACAGGCGCAAAAATTGGTGACAAACTATTTACAGACTCGCTTTCGGTTGAAAATGGGGCTGCCCCGACCTACATCGACATGATGCGGGCCAATCTGGCCCGTATCTCTAAGGCTCTGCTTCCTTCACCCTAAATGACCGCCCTTGACGCAATGGAAAAGACCGATGTCCGCTGAAGAAAAAATTCCCGTTACCGTGCTGACCGGTTATCTCGGCGCAGGAAAGACAACCCTGCTCAACCGGATCCTGACTGAGCCGCATGGGAAAAAATTTGCTGTTGTCGTCAATGAATTTGGCGAAGTGGGAATCGATAATGATTTGGTGGTCGGTGCTGATGAAGAAGTGTTCGAGATGAACAATGGCTGCATCTGCTGCACTGTGCGCGGCGATTTGATCCGCATCATTGAAAGCCTGATGAAGCGCAAAGGCCGGTTTGATGCCATTATTGTTGAAACAACAGGCTTAGCTGACCCTGCCCCTGTCGCACAAACCTTTTTTGTTGATCAGGATGTGGCTGAAAAAACCCGGCTTGACGCCGTAGTGACCGTCGTTGACGCCAAATGGCTCAATGAGCGTTTGCACGATGCACCCGAAGCGCGCAATCAAATCGCCTTTGCTGATGTGATCATTCTCAACAAAACTGATTTGGTGAGCGAGGACGCCTTAGCGGATGTTGAAAAGCAAATCCGCGGCATCAACCCTTATGCCAAATTACACCGCACGCAACGCGCCGCCGTCTCTCTGGATGCAGTCTTGGGACGGAATGCGTTTGATCTTGATCGGATTTTAGATATCGAACCTGATTTTCTGGAACCCGGCCACCATCACCATCACGCCGATGATATCGGCTCAATTGCCCTGACCGTGCCCGGCGATTTGAACCCAGAAAAATTCATGCCTTGGATCAATGAATTCACTCAGTTGCGCGGACCCGATCTGTTGCGCTGCAAAGGGATTTTGGCCTTCACGAATGAACCACGCCGGTTTGTCTTTCAGGGCGTGCACATGATCCTCGATGGCGACTTGCAGCGCGATTGGAAGGCTGAGGAAACCCGTCAATCGAAAATGGTGTTTATCGGGCGCAAGCTGGACCGGAAAGAGATTGAACAAGCGGTGGAGGCTTGCCGCGCATGACCGAACAGGCACCGCAAACCAGCCTCACTCAAAATGTCACCCCGCTCGAAGCGGGCGCCCATTGTGTCGGCGCCTATTGCCTTGCCTCTCAGCCGATCTTGGTGATGGCAGACGGACGCCTTAGCCTCGCACAATCTGGACAACCACTTATCACGCAACCACATGACGGGGCTTCGATTTTGCTGTCCTGCGTGACAAGTGAGGGAGTTGTCACCGCGGGCGAAGACGGCAAGCTGATGAAGACCACGTTTGATGGTACAACAACAGAACTGGCCGACAATAAAGGCCGCTGGGTTGATGCCCTGACCGCAGGCCCCAGCAACAGTCTGGCATGGTCGTGTGGCAAAACAATTTTCAGCCGGGACGGCAAAGGACAAATCCGCAGCCTTGAAGCCCCCTCTAGTGTGCGCGGCCTGAGTTTTTTACCGAAAGGCTATCGTCTGGCTTTCTCGCATTATAACGGTGCCAGTCTGTGGTTTCCGAACAGCGAAGCCAAGCCCGAGCAGCTAGACTGGAAAGGCTCGCATCTTGATTTAACTGTTTCCCCTGATGGCCGTTTTGTTGTTACGTCCATGCAGGAAAATACGTTGCATGGCTGGCGCCTGTCTGACAAAAAAGACATGCGCATGTCAGGCTATCCCAGCAAGGTCCGTTCCTTGAGCTGGTCACATGATGGAGAATGGCTGGCAACGTCAGGCGCGGAAGCGGCTGTGATTTGGCCGTTCAAAGAGAAAGACGGGCCGATGGGCAAACCGCCACGCGAATGCGGTGTTCGCCCTGCCAAAATCACGCAGGTGGCTTTTCATCCGAAAGCATTGGTGTTGGCAATTGGCTATGAAGATAATTGTATTCTGTTATGCCGCTTAACCGATGCGGCAGAATTACTTGTCCGCCGCCCCGTGGCCGGCGAAGGGTCGATTACCTGCATGGCATGGGATCAGACCGGCAAGCATATGGTATTTGGCACCAGCGAAGGACAAGCGGGCCTGCTCACTTTGCCATAAATTTTTTACAACTCAGACAGGCCGCACCCCTCGTCACCCGCGAACACCCGAAAGGCGTGCGGCAATCCAGTCTTTTTCACATCCGCAAGGCGCGTTGTTTTTTGCTGGATCGCGTCTCGCTGCGTTCCGCGCGCGATGACGCAGGTGAGAGATTGTTACTGCACTTGATTGTGCTTGCTATCGTTCGAGCACCCCCTAGCATAGACCCCCGAACAAACCCGGACTCCAAAGCGTTTTATGGCACACTGAAAAATAATCGTTAATGGAACGCATCATTAAAATGCAACATTACCCTCAACCGTTGGCCCTTAATCGACACCTTACATAAAGCAGCGGGCAAATATAATATCTATATCCGCTTCATTGAATTACAGAAGAATTGTATTTTCTTATGACTTTTATTTTTTTCATCTTCGTTCGAAAAAAAATAAACGATATTTAATACAAACCGATCAAGATCAATCACTGTACTAATCGAATTATATCTTGTAATTTTTGGTGTTTTCATTTCCCACGAAATTGTTTTA